>NZ_JBEOYB010000016.1:0-111389 GCF_040296845.1 Streptomyces sp. NPDC001985 | reverse complement strand
CGGGCCGAGGCACGAAAGCCAGCCCCTCCGGCGTTTGAGGAGCGGGGGTTCGGGGGCCGGCCCCCGACCGTGGCCCGCACCGTGCGGGACCTTGTGGCACAGGGTCCGTCCTCGAACTCCCCCGGAGGCGGCTGGGACCGGCCCGGGCCCCCGTCCGCGCACGGGGCCGTCCTCGGCCCCCAAGAGGCTCCGGAAGCATCCCCACTGCCCTCGGCGCCCCAGGGCGCCGGCCCCGGCCGCGAGGGCCCGGAACACCCCCTCAGCGCCCGACCGTGACCAGGGCCGCCATGGGCGGGCCCGCCCGGGAGCGAACCTCCGGGGCGTAGGGGCCGAACCGGACCCGAGCGGTCACCTCGGCGATCTCCCCCACCAGCACACACCTCACCACCTCCGCCCCCTGAGCCCGCGCCACCTCCCCCGCCTTCGCGCAAGCGACATCCCGGCCCGGCAGAGCATGATCAGCCGCGGCCAGCGCCGCGAGGTCCGCCGACGCCCCCGCCCGGTGACGGGTCGCCACCGCCTGGCCGAGGGCCAGCACCACGGCGAACACCGCGCAGAGCGCCGCCACCCCCACCACCACCCACACGGTCGCCGAGCCCTCATCGGACCCGGGGGCTCGCCCGGTCACCACGCGTCCTCCGCGAACGCCGCCGCCTCGGCGCTCAGGGTCAGGGAGAGCGCCCCCGGCCCGGGAGCCGGTGCCGCCACCCGGACCCGCCAGAGGTCACCCGCGCGCCGCAGCGCCACCTCGGCACCGGGCGGCGCGGCCGAGCGGGCGGCGGCGACGACCACGTCACGGGATTCGGATCTGGCCGCCGCCCGGGCCCCGGCCCGGGCCGCGTCCACGCACTGGATCTGGGCCGCGGCCGCCATCAGCGCCCACACCAGCGCCAGTGTGAACACCACCAGCGCGGGCAGCGCCACCGCCGCCTCCGCGGTGACCGAACCCCGGTCACTCCGACGGCCCCGAACGGCCAGAACGGCCCGCACGGGCGCCCGGTCGTCAGAACTGCGCATCGAGCGCCCTTCCGACCAGCGACTCCAGCGCGCCCGCGACCGCCCCACTGGTCACGATCTTGTACAGCACCGCCGCGAAGGCGCACGCGGCCAGCGTCGCCATCGCGTACTCGGACGTCGCCATGCCCGCGTCCCCGCCCCGCCGCACCCGCGACAGCCGCGCCCGCACCCACGCCCGCACCGGATTCCCCATGTCAGCCTCCTGAGAGTTCTTGTCAGTCACCGTTCAACCACCGTTCAACAGCCCTCGCGCGAGACCGATCAGCACCGGCGCCACCCCGACCGCCAGGAACGCGGGCAGAAAGCACAGCCCCACCGGCGCGGTGATCAGCACCTGTGCCCTGCGCCCCCGGGCCGTGGCCGCACGGGCCCGGTCCGCACGCAGCCGCTCCGCCAGCCGGGCCACCGGCCTCGCGGCCGGGGCGCCCGTGGAGTCGGCCCGCTCCAGGGCGCGGGCCAGCTCCGCCGCACCGGGGAGCAGACCGAAGGAGCCCCAGGCCCGCGCCGGTTCACCGCCGAGCCGCAGCTCGGCCGCCACCTGGGTCAGCCGCTCCCCCGCCGGGCCGCCCAGGGCCTCACCGACCGCCTCGGCCGCCTCGCGCGGCGCCGCCCCGGCCGAGACACAGGCCGCCAGCAGATCGGCCGCCAGCGGCAGACCGGGCTCCACCGCCGGGCCGGACTCACCGGCCCCCGCCGACCGGGCCCGCCGACGGCGCCATGTCCCCCAGCCCGCGGCGAGCCCCACCGCCAGGCCGGGCACCCCCTCGACCAGGACCCAGCAGACGATCACCACACCCAGCGGCGCACCCCACCCCCGGGCCCACACCCCGGCCGCCGGCCACCGGCGCCGACGGCCCGCCCGCACCGGCCCGAGCAGCGCCTCGCCCCGCCCGCGCGCCCTGCGCCCGCCCCGGTAAGCGGCTGCCACGAGCACCAGGCAGACCAGCGCGGCGAGCAGCGCGACCACCACCGCCGGCCCTCGGACCGCCTCCCCCGTCACCGTTCCTCCCCGCCGCGCACGATCCGCGCGGCCCAGCACAGCCCCGCCGCCTCCAGCACGGCTCCGGCCAGCAGGCACACCAGGCCCTCGGGGGTGTGGAACAGCACCCTCAGCGGGTCGGCCCCCAGGGCCCACCCGATCGCCAGCGCGGCCACGGGGAGCAGGGCCAGCAGCCCGACGGTGGACCGCGCGCCCGCCAACTGGGCTCTCAGCTCATCCCGCTGGTCCCGCTCCGCCCGCAGCGCGGCCTCCAGCCGGTCGAGCCCCGCCGCCAGACCCGCGCCGCTCTCCACGGCCACCCGCCAGCAGGCCGCCACCCCCGCCAGCCCGGCGGCGCCCGGTTCCCCGGCCGCCTCCCGCAGCGCCCGCGGCACATCGCCGCCGAACCGGGCCGCCGCCGTCACCGCCGTGCGCGCCCCGCCCAGGCCACCGGTGGCCCCGGCGGCGGACACCAGCGCCGGCCCCGGCTGGAGCCCCGCCCTCAGCTCACCGGCGACCGCGCCGCACAGCGCGATGACCGCGTGGGCCCGCCGCTCGCGCTCCCGCCGCCGCTCCCCGGCCCGGAGCCGGCGCCGCACCAGCGGCACCGCCCCGGCCCCGGCGATCAGTGGCAGCACCGACTCCGCGAGACCCGCGAGGACCAGCGCCACCGGCAGGCACAGCCACTCCCGCCGCAGCCGCGCGGCCGGCCGCAGCCTCTCCGGGGCCCACCAGGGGGCCTGCCGCACCGTGCCGCCGCCCGCCAGCAGCAGCCGCGCCCGCGCCGCGCCCCGGTCCCGGCCGGCCACCAGCAGGGCCGCGGCTCCCGCGCACACCACCGCCATGTGCGGCGAATCCGCCGCGATCACAGCGCACCTCCCGCCAGCCGCCGCAGCCGCTCCCAGCCCCGCTCACGGATGAACGCCTCCGCGCCCCACCGCAGCGCCGGCACCGTGCGCACCAGCCCCGCCGCGTCCCGCTCCAGGACGTGCACCTCGGCGAGCCGCCGCCGGCCGTCCCGGTCCCGCGCGAGATGGATCACGACCGAGAGGGCCGCCGCCAGCTGGCTGTGGAGCGCGGCCCGGTCCAGACCCGCGGCCGTCCCGAGCGCCTCCAGCCGCGCCGGGACATCCGCCGCCGCGTTGGCGTGGACCGTGCCCGAGCCCCCTTCGTGGCCGGTGTTGAGAGCCGCCAGCAACTCGGTGACCTCCGCGCCCCGGACCTCCCCGACGACCAGCCGGTCCGGCCGCATCCGCAGCGCCTGGCGCACCAGGTCCCGCAGGGTGACCCGGCCCGCGCCCTCCTGGTTCGCCGGCCGCGACTCCAGCCGCACCACATGGGGATGCCCGGGGCGCAGCTCCGCCGAGTCCTCCGCGAGCACGATCCGCTCCCGCTCGCCGACGAGCCCGAGCAGCGCCGCGAGCAGGGTGGTCTTCCCGCTTCCCGTGCCACCGCTGATCAGATACGACAGCCGGGCGTCCACCAGGGCCCGCAGCACCCGGTCCCCTCCCGGCGGCACCGTGCCCGCCGCCACCAGCTCCGCCATCGAGAACGCCCGGGGGCGCACCACCCGCAGCGACAGACAGGTGGAGCCGACGGCCACCGGAGGGACGACGGCGTGCATCCGGGTCCCGTCGGGCAGCCGGGCGTCCACCCAGGGCCGGGCGTCGTCGAGCCGCCGTCCGGCCACGGCGGCGAGCCGCTGGGCCAGCCTGCGCACCGCCGCCGCGTCCGCGAAGCGCACCCCTGTGGGCTCCAGGCCGTGCCCCCGGTCCACCCACACCCGGTCGGGCGCGGAGACCAGCACATCCGTGACCTCCGGGTCGGCGAGCAGCGGCTCCAGCGGCCCGGTCCCCACCAGTTCGCACCGGAGCCGTTCGGTGCCGCCGAGGACCTCGGCGTCGCCCAGCAGCCGGCCCTGCGCGCGGAGGGCCGCGGCGACCCGCGCCGGAGTGGGCTCGGCGCCGCTCTCCGCGAGCCGCTGCCGCACGGCGTCCAGCAGACCGGCGCTCACGACCCGGCTCCCTCGGCCAGGGCCCGGTCCCAGAAGGCGGTGCAGAACCTCGCCAGCGGGCCCGCGCCCGCGCCGGGCGGGCGCCCCTCCCCGAGGGCGGCGGTCAACTGGGGCTCCCAGGGCAGTTCGCCGACGAGCGGCAGGCCGAGCGAGGCGGCGACCCAGCCGTCGTCGAGACCCGAGGTGTACGGGCCGCGCGCCACCACCCGCAGATCCCGCAGCACCGGGCTCGCCGCCGCGGCCACCCGGCCGGCCGCGGCGACCGCCCTCAGCTCGCCCGGCACCACCAGCAGCCCGAGGTCGGTCTGGGCCAGCGCCTCCGCCACCGCGTCGTCCACCCGGCGCGGCAGATCGACCACGACCACCCCGCCCCGCCTGCGGGCCGCCGCCAGCACCGAGCGCATCGCCTCGGGCGGTACCACCACCGCGTCGCCCCGGTCCCAGCTCAGCACCCGCAACTGATGCAGTTCGGGCAGCGACTCCTCCAGGGCGCCGCCCGCCACCCGCCCCTTGGAAGCGGCGAAATCCGGCCATCTCCTGCCCTCGGCGTGCTCCCCGCCGAGCAGGACGTCGATGCCTCCGCCGAGCGGATCGGCGTCGACCAGCATGGTGCGCCGGCCGCCGCGCGCGGCCGTCACCGCGAGCGCGCAGGCCAGGGTGGAGGCCCCGGCCCCGCCCCTGCCCCCGATCACCGCGACCGTGAGCGCGCTCTCTCCCGCGCCCTCCGCCGCGTCGGCGATCCGGTCGACCAGCCAGGGCTCCGCCTCGGGCAGCCGCAGCACGGTGTCGGCCCCGATTTCCACGGCGAGCCGCCAGACATCCGGGTCGTCCCGGTCCCGGCCGACGAGCAGCACACCGCTTCGGCGGGCGGCTCCCCGGCAGCGGGCGGCGGCATCGTCCCCGACGAGCACCAGCGGGGCGGCCTCCCAGCTCCCCCGGGACTCCGGCACCGCGTGGTGGACTTCCGGCTCGACCCCGGCGGCGGCGCACAGCCGCAGCAGATCGTCCAGCAGATCCAGATCCTCGGTGACGATCAGAGGCCCCGCCCGCCGCTCCTCCGCGGGCGGCGCCCCCTTCGATGTGATGGTTCCAGCCACGATCTCCACCCCCTGCTTACCGCGATCCCGCCGCGAAACGAGATCCCTGATTCCCGGGCCCCGCGAACTGCGCGGCCGGAATCACGGTGCGATGCACTCGAAAATGGTGTGGATCTTGCCGAAAAACTGTGGACAACCGGCCGCCTGTGAATATCCCGGTAGCCCATACCGGTGACTCCCAGCCGCACCTCTTCCGCTACGCACAGTGACGATGCAGGGTGAGGGAAGAGCGGTGCCGACCAGGGCGCCAGAAGCGGGGAGGGGCCGAAGTGGATCTCGTACGGAGCAGTGAAACGCATCCGGACATGCGACGACCCCCGCCGGGGGGGAGAGCGGGGGTCGTCTCTCCGGCCGGCTCGGGGGGGGGAGGAGCCGGACCGGGTTAGCACGGTCGCGAACGATCCGTGACTTCCATGGTGTACCCGAGAGCCTTCTCAGGCAAACCCACACGCCCGGAGGCTACGCCGAATGGCGGGCACCTATGCTCTGCTCGTGGAAAACCACTCCTTGCCTCGCGCAGCCGCGTTCTTTGACCTGGACAAGACGGTCATTGCGAAGTCATCGACGCTGACCTTCAGCAAGTCCTTCTACCAAGGCGGCCTGATCAACCGGCGGGCCGTACTGCGCACCGCCTATGTGCAGTTCGTTTTTCTCGCGGGCGGTGCCGACCACGACCAGATGGAGCGGATGCGGGAGTACCTCTCCGCCCTCTGCAAGGGCTGGAACGTCCAGCAGGTGAAGGAGCTCGTCGCCGAGACCCTGCACGATCTGATCGACCCGATCATTTACGACGAGGCCGCCTCGCTCATCGAGGAGCACCACACCGCGGGCCGCGATGTGGTCATTGTCTCCACCTCGGGAGCCGAGGTCGTCGAGCCCATCGGCGAGCTGCTCGGCGCCGACCGGGTGGTCGCCACCCGCATGGTGGTGGGTGATGACGGCTGCTTCACCGGCGAAGTGGAGTACTACGCGTACGGACCGACCAAAGCGGAGGCCATCAGGGAACTGGCCGAGTCCGAGGGATACGACCTCTCCCGCTGTTATGCCTACAGCGACTCCGCCACCGATGTGCCGATGCTGGAATCCGTGGGCCATCCGTACGCGGTGAATCCGGACCGGGCGCTGCGCCGCGAGGCGAGCGCCCGGGAGTGGCCGATTCTCGTCTTCAACCGCCCGGTGCGGCTGAAGCAGCGGCTGCCCGCCTTCGCCATGCCTCCCCGGCCGGCCCTGGTGGCAGCCGCGGCCGTGGGCGCGGCTGCGGCCACCGCCGGGCTGGTCTGGTACGCCAGCCGCCGGCGCGGCGCGGCGGCCCGGACGGCCGCCTCGGCCCTGGATGATCTCGCCAACCGATTCGCCCGTATTTGAACCTGAAAGTAAAGAAGTGCGGTAAAGGGTTCCGCTTCTCCGGGCGCTGGAGTACAAAGGAGTCAACGGCCCGCGAGACCAAGGACATCCGAGAGGATCACCTATCACGCAGTAAGGCCCCACGGACCGATGCATGGAAGCCGGGCACCCACGCGACGTCGACCCGTCGAATACGGGCCAGCCGCACCAGGTATACGGACAGAAGTTTCCGGCCTGATGGGCGCAGCACATCGAGGACGCTTGGTAACCCGGCCCACATGCCAGCGGCGGTACCGCGATCGGTACCGCCGCAACCCTGTCCGGAGGGCTCCCGGGCCGGCCCGGGAGCACGGCCACGATCCCTCCCGGAGCCCCCGTCCGGCTCCGGCGGCCGGGGTCCGGACCGGTTCACCTCAGGCCGCGCCGCGCTGAAGCGCCTCGCAGACCGCCGTCGACTCCCGGGCACCCAGCTGCACCGCGCGCCCGCAGTGCGCGATCCAGCCCGCCACGCCCTCCGGCGTCCCGGTCAGATATCCGTCGAGAGCCGCCGCATACGCCGCCCGCCCCTGCTCCGCGTGGCCGACCTCGGCCGGGCAGATCGACTTCGGGTCGAGTCCGCTGCCGATCAGGACCACCCGTTCGGCGGCCCGCGCCACCAGTCCGTTGTGCGAGCCGAAGGGGCGCAGGGCCAGCAGTTCGCCGTGGACCACGGCGGCCAGCACCAGCGCCGGGGCGGAGCTGCCCGCGAGGATCAGCCCGGCCAGGCCGTCCAGCCGGCCGCTCACCTCCGCCGCGCCGGGGAGCGGGGCCTCGATCAGCGGCTCGTCGACCGGCTCACCCGCCAGCCGAGGCCGGCCCGCGCTCTCGTCGTCGCCGGACCCGCCCGCCGCGAGCAGATGCAGTCTGGCCAGCACCCGCAGCGGTGACTGCCGCCAGACGGAGAGCAGTTGACCGGACTCGGCGGTCAGCCGCAGCGCCGCCCCGACCGTCCGGGACTCGGGCTCGCCGCTGAAGTCGGTCCTTCTGCGGACCTCCTCCAGCGCCCAGTCCGCGCCGGACAGCGCGGCGGACCCCCGGGCCCCGCGCAGGGCCGCTTCCGCGGTGATCTCGTTGCTCCGCCGACGCATCACCCGGTGCCCGTAGACCCGGTCGACCGCCGTGCGCACCGCGTCGACGGAGCCGGCCACTCCCGGCAGCGAGCCGAGAACGGCCAGCGGGTCGGACGACGGAACCGATGAGGAGGACGACGTATTCGCGCTCATGGTCAGCGAGGCTACGCGCCGCCCCCGCGCGCCCCACCCCGGAGGTCTTTCTTCCGCCTATTCGCCCACACCGGGCGATCGAACCACTACCCTAGGTGAACATGAAGATCGCTTTCGTAGGGAAGGGCGGCAGCGGCAAGACCACGCTGTCCTCGCTCTTCATCCGTCATCTGGCCGCCAACGAGGCATCGGTTGTCGCGGTCGACGCAGACATCAACCAGCACCTGGGGACCGCGCTCGGTCTCGACGAGGAGCAGGCCGCCGCGCTGCCCGCGATGGGCTCCCAGCTTCCGCTGATCAAGGAGTATCTGCGGGGTTCCAACCCCCGGATCGCGTCCGCCGAGACCATGATCAAGACAACGCCCCCGGGTACGGGCTCCCGGCTGCTGCGGGTGCGCGAGGAGAACCCGGTCTACGACGCCTGCGCGCGCACGGTCCACCTCGACGACGGGGACATCCGGCTGATGGCGACCGGCCCCTTCACCGAGTCGGATCTCGGCGTGGCCTGCTACCACTCCAAGGTCGGCGCGGTGGAGCTGTGCCTCAACCACCTGGTCGACGGGGACGACGAGTACGTGGTGGTCGACATGACCGCCGGGTCGGACTCCTTCGCGTCCGGGATGTTCACCCGCTTCGACATGACCTTCCTGGTGGCCGAGCCGACCCTCAAGGGAGTCTCCGTCTACCGCCAGTACAAGGAGTACGCGCGGGACTTCGGCATCGCGCTGAAGGTCGTCGGGAACAAGGTGCAGGGCCGGGACGATGTGGAGTTCCTGCGCACGGAGGTCGGTGAGGACCTGCTGGTCACGATCGGGCACTCCAACTGGGTGCGGGCGATGGAGAAGGGCCGGCCCCAGCACTTCGAGCTGCTGGAGGCGGAGAACCGCATGTCGCTCCAGACCCTCCAGAACGCGGCCGAGGACTCCTACGGGCAGCGCGACTGGGAGCGCTACACCCGCCAGATGGTGCACTTCCATCTGAAGAACGCGGAGAGCTGGGGAAACGCGAGGACAGGGGCCGACCTGGCGGCGCAGGTCGACCCCTCCTTCGTCCTCCGTGAGGAGATCGCCGGCGTCAATGACCCGCTGCCGGCCTGACCACCGGTGAGGCGGCCGTGACCCGCTTGGCGGGCTTCCCCGGCTGACCGGCCGGGGCCGGGGGCTGGGCGGCGAGGAAGGCCGCCCAGCCGTCCTTGGGCGCCTGGCCGACCTCCAGTGTGCGCAGCTTCGCCAGCACCCGCGGGTCCTGGGCGTCGAGCCAGTCGGCGAGCTGCTTGAAGGAGACGCAGCGCACGTCCTTCCGCACGCACACCGAGGCGATCGACTCCTCGATGGCGCGCATATAGGTGCCGCCGTTCCAGGACTCGAAGTGGTTGCCGATGATCAGCGGCGCCCGGTTGCCGTCGTACGCCCGCTCGAAGGCCTGGATGAGACCGTCCCGCATCTGGTCGCCCCAGTACTCGTGCGACGCGGGGTCGCCCTGGGACGTGCCCGACTGGTTGACCATGAAGTTGTAGTCCATCGAGAGCGTCTCGAAGTCGCGGCCGGGGAACGGGACCAACTGGAGCGAGAGGTCCCACAGACCCTCGTCCTTCTCCGGCCAGATCTGGTCGTTGACGCCGCTGGTGTCGTAGCGGAAGCCCAGTTCGCCCGCCGCGCGGACGAAGTTGGCGCGCCCCTCCAGGCAGGGGGTGCGCGCCCCGACGAGTTCCTTGTCGTAGTCGAAGGGCAGGGGCTCCTCCTTCGTCAGGCCGGAGTTCGACTTCCAGTTCTTCACAAAGGACTTGGCCTGGCTGATCTCGCTCTTCCACTCGTCGACCGACCAGGTGCCCACTCCGCCCTCCGGACCGCAGAAGTGGCCATTGAAGTGGGTTCCCACCTCATTGCCCTCCTGCCAGGCCCCGCGCAGTTCGCGGACGGTGTTCCGGATGCCCTCGGAATCATTGAATCCGATATCGGATCGCCCGGCGGAGTGCTGCGGCGGCAGATACAGGGACGACTTCTCCTCGGGGAGGAGATAGACGCCGCTGAGGAAGTAGGTCATGGTGGCGCCGTACTTGGTGCCCACCTTGCGGAAGTGGGAGAAGAGCCGCTGGCTGTCCTCCCCCGCGCCGTCCCAGGAGTAGACGACGAACTGCGGCGGCCGCTCGCCGGGCTTCAGCCGCTCGGGCCGCAGCTGCCGGGGCTGGGCCCCGGTGAAAGCGGTGGAGCCGTCGCCGATCAGCCTCGGCGCCGCCTTGGGGGCGGGGGCGGCCTTCTTCGCTCCCGGCGCGCCCCCTTCCCGGGCATCCCCGCCGGAGTCGGCGCATCCCCCGAGTCCTGCGATCACGGCCGTGGCTGCCACACCCACGGCGACCCTCTTCGCGGCGGCCTTCATCCGCCCACCCACTTTCATATGACTTTGTGCTTTTCGGACTGGCGTCGCCGGAGCCAAAGTCACATCGGGTGGTCAAAGGGGGTGTTCGACGAGCCGCATTAAGCGCACTAATCACTGAATCGAGTGAAACACTGCCCCATTTGCCCGGAAAATCTAGCCAAGGTCTTTACTCTGCATTACGATCAATTTACTGAAAACTGAAAGTTGAGTATCCCGCCGCTGCAAGCCGTGCCCCACGGCCGCGCCCCACTTTCCGCGACCGCGCCGCCCCGGAGGAGACGGGAAACCATGTCCGCCTGCGTCCCCACCCGCACCGACGATCCCTCGGACCAGCCCCGGAAGCCCGGCCCGGCCGGCGCCGACGGCGCTCCCCCGTCCGGCGGAGCCCCCCACCGATTCCGTATCGCGGGCTCCGATCTGTCCGCGTCCATCTCCGTTTTCCTGATCGCGCTGCCGCTCTCCCTGGGCATCGCACTCGCCACCGGCGCCCCGCTTCAGGCGGGGCTGGTGGCGGCGGCCGTCGGCGGCATCGTCGTCGGCCGGTTCGGCGGGGCTCCGCTCCAGGTCAGCGGCCCCGCTGCCGGGCTGACCGTCGTCACCGCCGATCTGATCCAGCAGTACGGCTGGCGCGTCACCTGCGCCATCACCGTGCTCGCCGGCTTCGCCCAACTGGGCCTCGCCGCCCTGCGGGTGGCCCGCTCGGCGCTCGCCGTCAGCCCGGCGATCGTCCACGGCATGCTCGCCGGCATCGGCGTCACCATCGCGCTGGCACAGCTCCACATCGTGCTCGGCGGCACCCCGCAGAGCTCGGCCGTCGAGAATGTCCGGGCGCTGCCCGCCCAGTTGGCCGCCCTGCACCCCGCCGCCATCTCGGTCAGCGCGCTGACCATCGCCGTCCTGCTGGCCTGGCCCCGGATTCCGGGGCGCACGGGCCGGCTGATGCGGAAGATGCCGGCCGCGCTCGCCGCCGTGGCGGGAGCCACCACGGCCGCCGCGCTCGCCTCGCTCCATCTGCCCCGGGTCGACCTGCCCTCCTGGAGCAGCCACGCCCTGCCCGCGATGCCCGACGGGCCCGTGCTCGGACTGATCGCCGCCGTGCTGACCATCACCCTCGTCGGCAGTGTGGAGTCCCTGCTGTCGGCGGTGGCCGTGGACAAACTGGCGGCGGCCCGCAAGACACCCTCCGTCCGGGTGCCGCGCGCCGACCTCGACCGGGAGCTGGCCGGGCAGGGAGCGGCCAATGTGGTCTCCGGCGCCCTCGGCGGGCTGCCCATCACCGGAGTGGCCGTGCGCAGCTCGGCGAATGTCGCGGCCGGAGCAGTGAGCCGCAACTCCACGATGCTCCACGGCCTGTGGGTGGTGCTCGCCGCGCTGCTGCTGGTTCCCGTCCTCGACCTGATCCCGCTGGCCGCGCTGGCCGCGCTGGTGATGGTCGTCGGCGTCCAGATGGTCAACATCACCCATCTGCGCAGCGTCCGGCGGAACCGCGAAATGCTGGTGTACGCGGTGACCCTGGCCTCCGTGGTCGCCACCGGGGTGCTGGAGGGGGTGGTGATCGGGATCGCGGTGGCGGTCGCGGTCGCGCTCCACCGGCTGACCCGCACCCGGATCACCGAGGAGGAGCAGGACGGGCGCCGCCGGGTGCGGGTCCGCGGCCAGCTGACCTTCCTCGCGGTGCCCCGGCTGAGCCGGGCGCTGAACCAGGTGCCCACGGGCAGCGACTGCGTGGTCGAGCTGGACGGCTCCTTCATGGACCACGCGGCGCACGAGGCGCTGCACGACTGGCAGACCGCCCATGTGGCCCAGGGCGGGACGGTGGAGTTCACCGGCCGCTCCGGCTCGCGGATCAGCGAACCCGCGTCGGAGACCCACGGCTGCTGCCGCCCCTGGACCCCCTGGCGCAACCACCACTGCGACGGCCGGCCCGACCGGGCCACCGCGCACCCGCTGGCCGACGGCGTCAGCTCCTTCCAGCGCGACACGGCCCCGCTGGTCCGCGACGAACTGGCCCGGCTGGAGCGGGAGGGCCAGCGCCCCTCCCAGCTCTTCCTCACCTGCGCCGACTCCCGGGTGGTCACCAGCATGATCACGGCCAGCGGTCCCGGGGATCTCTTCACCGTGCGCAATATGGGCAATCTGGTGCCCCTGCCCGGCGCGGAGAGCGGCGACGACTCGGTGGCGGCGGCGATCGAGTACGCCGTGGAGGTGCTCCAGGTCGGCTCGATCACCGTCTGCGGACACTCCGGCTGCGGTGCGATGCAGGCGCTGCTCTCCGCTCCCCCGATCGGTGCCCACACCCCGCTGCGGCGCTGGCTGCGGCACGGGCGGCCCAGCCTGGAGCGCATGCGGAGCCGGAACCGCTCCTGGGTCCGGATCTCCGGCCGGCTGCCGATCGACGCCGTGGAGCAGTTGTCCCTGACCAATGTGGTGCAGCAGATGGAGCATCTGCGGGCCCATGAAGCGGTGGCACGGCGGCTCGCCGAGGGCACGCTGAAGCTGTACGGAATGTACTTCCACGTCGGCGAGGCCCAGGCCTATCTGCTCGCGAGCGGCGACGAACACCCCTATGACGTCGTCTTCGACCGGGTCGCCCCCGCCTCCTCATCCCTGGCGAAGACCCGCACCTGACCCCGCACCTGCCCCCCCGTACCCACACCGGCCCGTATCCCGCCCGGCCCGTATCCGATCCGTGGCCACGGCCCCGCCCGCCCCCGGCCGTTCATCCGTCCAGGGGAGATCTGAACCGGCCGGCCGCCCCCGCCGTGGGTAGGGGTGGGCCCCTCCTTCTCGCCGCCCGGGAAGGAGGGGCCCATCCACATGGCACCATCGGCACCGTCCGCCCCGATGCGCCCTCCGGGGTCCGGCCATCCCTTCGACGACCTCAATAGGTCTAAACCAATTATCGGAAGGCTCTTGTCACCCGGCCCTCCGGCTGGTGAGCTATGGCCTCGGACACATACGCACAGAGGACGCCCTGGGAAAGGGAGATGTCGTGAGCAACGAAAGCCTGGCCAACCTGCTCAAGGAAGAGCGCCGCTTCGCGCCGCCGACCGAGCTGGCCGCGAACGCCAATGTGACGGCGGACGCGTACGAGCAGGCCAAGGCGGACAGGCTTGGCTTCTGGGCCGAGCAGGCGCGGAGGCTCACCTGGGCCACCGAGCCCACCGAGACCCTCGACTGGAGCAACCCGCCCTTCGCGAAGTGGTTCGCGGACGGCAAGCTGAATGTCGCGTACAACTGTGTGGACCGCCATGTCGAGGCCGGAAACGGCGACCGGGTGGCGATCCACTTCGAGGGCGAGCCCGGGGACAGCCGGGCCGTGACCTACGCCCAGCTCAAGGACGAGGTCTCGCGCGCCGCGAACGCCCTGACCGAGCTGGGGGTCCGCAAGGGCGACCGGGTCGCCGTCTATCTGCCGATGATCCCCGAGGCCGCCGTGGCGATGCTGGCCTGTGCCCGTATCGGCGCCGCGCACTCGGTGGTCTTCGGCGGCTTCTCGGCCGACGCCGTCGCCTCCCGTATCCAGGACGCGGACGCCAAGCTCGTCATCACCGCCGACGGCGGCTACCGCCGCGGCAAGCCGAGCGCGCTCAAGCCCGCGATCGACGAGGCCGTCGCCAAGTGCCCGCAGATCGAGCATGTGCTGGTGGTCCGGCGCACCGGCGAGGACACCGCCTTCACCGAGGGCCGTGACGTGTGGTGGCACGACATCGTGGACCGCCAGTCCACCGAGCACACCCCGGAGGCCTTCGAGGCGGAGCACCCGCTCTTCATCCTCTACACCTCGGGAACCACCGGGAAGCCCAAGGGCATCCTGCACACCTCCGGCGGCTACCTCACCCAGGCGGCCTACACCCACCACGCCGTCTTCGACCTCAAGCCCGAGTCGGACGTCTACTGGTGTACGGCGGACATCGGCTGGGTGACCGGCCACTCCTACATCGTGTACGGGCCGCTGGCCAACGGCGCCACCCAGGTGATGTACGAGGGCACGCCCGACACCCCGCACCAGGGCCGGTTCTGGGAGATCGTCCAGAAGTACGGGGTCACCATCCTGTACACGGCGCCCACCGCGATCCGCACGTTCATGAAGTGGGGCGACGACATCCCCGCCAAGTTCGACCTGTCGAGCCTGCGAGTGCTCGGCTCGGTCGGCGAGCCGATCAACCCCGAGGCCTGGATCTGGTACCGCGAGCACATCGGCGCGGGGAAGACCCCGATCGTGGACACCTGGTGGCAGACCGAGACCGGCGCGATGATGATCTCGCCGCTGCCCGGCGTCACCGAGACCAAGCCCGGATCGGCGCAGCGGGCACTGCCCGGTATCGCGGCGACCGTCGTGGACGACGAGGCCAACGAGGTGCCCAACGGCGGGGGCGGCTATCTCGTCCTCACCGAGCCGTGGCCGTCGATGCTGCGCACCATCTGGGGTGACGATCAGCGGTTCATCGACACCTACTGGTCCCGCTTCGAGGGCAAGTACTTCGCGGGCGACGGCGCCAAGAAGGACGAGGACGGCGACATCTGGCTGCTGGGCCGGGTCGACGACGTGATGCTGGTCTCCGGCCACAACATCTCGACGACCGAGGTCGAGTCGGCGCTCGTCTCGCACCCCAAGGTCGCCGAGGCGGCGGTCGTCGGCGCGGCCGACGAGACGACCGGCCAGGCGATCGTCGCCTTTGTCATCCTGCGCGGCACGGCCACCGAGGACGAGGGCCTGGTGGCCGAGCTGCGCAACCACGTCGGGGCCACGCTGGGCCCGATCGCCAAGCCCAAGCGGGTACTGCCGGTGGCGGAGCTGCCGAAGACCCGTTCCGGCAAGATCATGCGCCGGCTGCTGCGCGATGTCGCGGAGAACCGGCAGCTGGGTGATGTCACCACGCTGACCGACTCCTCCGTGATGGATCTGATCCAGACGCGGCTGCCGAGCGCCGCCTCCGAGGACTGATCCCCCGAGCGCCCCCCGGGACCGCGAGGGCGCTCCCTACCGGCGCGGGGACCGGCACACGGACAACAGCGGAGACGACGGGCCCCCGGCGGACCACGCCGGGGGCCCGTCGTGCTGCCCACCGCCCCACCACCCCATCGCCCGTCTGTCCCACCGCCCCACCGCTCCTCTGCCTCTCTGCCTCTCTGCCTCTCTGTCCCAGCGCTCCTCTGTCCCACCGTTCCTCTGCCTCACCGCCCCCGGCCTGGGGCTTCGGGTTGAGGTGCCGGGCCCCGGGCACTTGGGTATGGTGAGGACTGCGTCAAAATCGCGACAAGAAGATCTGGGTGCGCCGGGAAGTCTGGTCGGCATGTGATTCGTGCTGCCCGACCAACCGAAGGAACTCCATGGCCGCCTCCCCCAGTCCGCGCAAATTCCTCGGCCGGCTCTCCCTGCCCGAGCGCACCTTCGTCACCGACGCCCTGCGCACCGAGACCGTGGGCGGCGTCCTCCTTCTGCTGGCCGCCATCGCCGCGCTGGTCTGGGCGAACACCCCGCTCAGCGACAGCTACGACTCACTGCGCTCGTTCCACATAGGCCCGTCGGCGCTCGGCCTGGACCTCTCCATCCAGCACTGGGCGGCCGACGGACTCCTCGCGATCTTCTTCTTCGTGGCCGGGATCGAGCTGAAGCGGGAACTGGTCGCCGGTGAACTGCGCGACCCCAAGGCCGCGGCCCTCCCCGTCATCGCCGCGCTCTGCGGCATGGCGGCCCCCGCGCTCGTCTATGTCCTGGTCAACACCCTCGGCGGCGGCTCCGCCGACGGCTGGGCCGTCCCCACCGCCACCGATATCGCCTTCGCGCTCGCCGTGCTCGCGGTCATCGGCACCTCGCTGCCGTCCGCGCTCCGGGCGTTCCTGCTGACCCTCGCCGTGGTGGACGACCTCTTCGCGATACTGATCATCGCGGTCTTCTTCACCAGCGAACTGAACTTCGCCGCGCTCGGCGGCGCGGTCGTCGGCCTCGCCGTCTTCTGGCTGCTGCTGCGCAAGGGCGTGCGCGGCTGGTACGTGTACGTCCCGCTGGCCCTGGTCGTCTGGGGGCTGATGTACAACAGCGGTGTCCACGCCACCATCGCCGGTGTCGCCATGGGTCTGATGCTGCGCTGCACCCGCCGGGACGGCGAGGAGCACTCCCCCGGCGAGCACATCGAGCATCTGGTGCGCCCCCTCTCGGCGGGGCTGGCGGTCCCGCTCTTCGCGCTGTTCTCGGCGGGCGTCGCCGTCTCCGGCGGCGCCATCGGCCGGGTCTTCACCCAGCCGGAGACGCTGGGTGTCGTCCTCGGCCTCGTCGTCGGCAAGGCGCTGGGCATCTTCGGCGGCACCTGGCTGGCCGCCCGCTTCACCCGCGCGGAGCTGAACGAGGAACTGGCCTGGCCGGATGTCTTCGCGGTCGCGACCCTCGCCGGAATCGGCTTCACCGTCTCGCTCCTGATCGGCGAGCTGGCCTTCGCCGACGACCCCGCGCTCGCCGACGAGGTCAAGGCCGCCGTACTGGTCGGATCGCTGATCGCCGCCGTGCTCGCCGCGATTCTGCTGAAGCTGCGGGTGAAGAAGTACCGGGCCCTCTTCGACGAGGAGGAGCGGGACGAGGACCAGGACGGCATCCCCGACATCTACGAGCAGGACGACCCGGAGTACCACGCCCGCATGGCGGAGCTCTACGAGAAGAAGGCCGCCGAGCACCGGCGGCTGGCCCAAGTTGCGGGGGCGTCGCGCGGCGACGGCGACAGTCCGGCATGATCTGATGTCGGACCCGGGAAGTTTTCCGGGCGCCGAAGAGGAAATGTAGATCTCGGACCCAGGAGAGAGGGAGCAGCGATGAGCGACCCCGGCACCAGTGCCGAGCGCAGTCTCGGCCAGCTGGTCGCTTCGGCGACCGCCGAGATGTCCGCACTTGTGCACGATGAGATCGCACTGGCCAAGGCGGAGCTGCGGCAGGACGTCAGGCGCGGCGCGATCGGCTCGGTGGCCATAGGCATCGCGGGGGTGTTCGCGCTCTTCTCGCTGCCGGTGTTCAGTTTCGCCGCGGCGTACGGAATCCATAATCTGGGCCTCGGCCTCGCCTGGTCGTTCCTGATCGTGGGCGGGGCGTTCGTGGTGCTCGCGGTGCTGCTGGCGCTGCTGGCGATCTCCAAGTTCAAGAAGGTCAAGCCGCCGGAGCGGTCCATCGCCTCGGCCAAGGAGACGGCCGCCGTCCTCCAGACCGTCAAGCCCCACCCGCGCTCGCCGAGGTCCCAGCCCGAGCTGATCCCCGGCTCCGTGCCGCGGGAGCGGATCTCGGCCTGACCCCGGGAGGGCCGGCCGGCCGGCTGACCGCCCGCGGCGCGGCCCGGCGGACACGGCCGGGCCGGGCAGGGCGCTCAGGCGGGCCGGGCAGGACGCTCGGTCGGGGCCCGGCATGTCGGACCGGGTCCGGGTGCGCGCTCCGTGTGCCGGGGGGCGGGGACGGCCCCGCTCCCCCGGCCGGACGGCCATGGCGCACACGGGCTGCGCGGTTGTGGCACGCTCATCAGCATGACGGCCCCTGAAACCGGTAGTGGAAGCCCCATTCGCATGGAGGGTCCGTGGACCCATCGCGATGTGGCGGCCAATGGAGCGCGCTTCCACATCGCCGAGATGGGCGACGGGCCGCTGGTCCTCCTCCTCCACGGGTTCCCGCAGTTCTGGTGGACCTGGCGGCATCAGCTCCCGGCGCTCGCCGACGCGGGGTACCGCGCGGTGGCGATGGATCTGCGGGGAGTGGGCGGCAGCGACCGTACGCCGAGGGGGTACGACCCCGCCAACCTCGCGCTCGACATCACCGGGGTGATCCGCTCCCTGGGCGAGCCGGACGCCGCGCTCGTCGGTCATGACCTGGGCGGATATCTGGCGTGGACGGCCGCCGTGATGCGTCCGAAGCTGGTGCGCCGGCTCGCGGTCTCCTCGATGCCGCATCCTCGCCGCTGGCGCTCGGCGATGGTCTCGGACTTCTCGCAGAGCCGCGCCGGGTCGTACATCTGGGGGTTCCAGCGGCCGTGGCTGCCCGAGCGCCGGCTGGTCGCGGACGGCGGGGCCCTGGTGGGCGAGCTGATCCGGGAGTGGTCGGGGCCCAAGCCGCCGGAGGAGTCGGCGCTGGACGTCTATCAGCGGGCCATGCGCATTCCCTCGACGGCGCACTGCTCGATCGAGCCGTACCGCTGGATGGTGCGGTCGCTGGCCCGGCCGGACGGCATCCAGTTCAACCGCCGGATGAAGCGCCCGGTGCGGGTCCCGACCCTGCATCTGCACGGGTCCCTCGACCCGGCGATGCGCACCCGGAGCGCGGCGGGCTCGGGCGAGTACGTGGAAGCGCCGTACCGCTGGCGGCTGTTCGACGGTCTGGGGCACTTCCCGCACGAGGAGGACCCGGTGGCGTTCTCGGCGGAGCTGATCAACTGGCTGAAGGACCCGGAACCCGACCGTCCGTAGCCGCCGGAGAGGGCTTCGGGACCCGGCGGAGAACGCCTGTCCGACGAACAGCCAATTGCCTGGCGCATACGCCAATTGGGCGCCCCTGACACGGTTACCGACCTTGGGGCACGGGCACACGTCCCGGTATGGGCTTGACGTACGACTACGGTGACGCGGCACGCAACCGTCGCTCGGCCAGCGCGCCGAGCACCCACAAGAGCGAGGGCCCGCAAGGCCGAGGCCATGATCATCCCGGACAGGGGATCGGTATCCCGCGCATTCTCCGGCGCCGAGCGCGCTGGGTCTCCGCGCGACTGCGCCACACCCGCCACTGACCGCCCCGGGCTCCCGGCACCCGACCGCTGCCGGGCTTCCGGTGTCCCCCGGCCGTCGGCCCGGGGCCGGGCCGGCGGCCGGGGGACACCGGGCCCGCCTCCGGAGCGCTACAGCGCGCACCCCTGGCTGTCCACCTGCTGGTTGGCGGAGAGACCCGCGGAGATGTCCTCGGCGATCTCGTCCACCGTGAGCGCGTAGCCGGTCTGCGGGTCGTCCAGCGAGCGGGCGAAGATGACTCCGTACACCTCGCCCTCGGGGGTGAGGAGGGGGCCGCCGGAGTTGCCCTGGCGGACGGTGGTGAAGAGCGAGTAGACATCGCGGCCCACGGTGCCGCGGTGGTAGATGTCGGGGCCGTTGGCGTTGATCCGGCCGCGGACGCGGGCGGAGCGGACGTCGTACGCGCCGTTCTCGGGGAAGCCGGCCACGATGGCGCTGTCGCCGGTGCGCGCGTCGGGCTCGGCGAACTCCAGCGGCTCGGCCCGCAGATCGGGGACGTCCAGCACGGCGATGTCCCGCTGCCAGTCGTAGAGCACGACCTTCGCGTCGTACAGCCGGCCCTCGCCGCCGATCTGCACGGTCGGCTCGTCGACCCCGCCCACCACGTGCGCGTTGGTCATGACCCGCCGCTCGCCGAAGACGAATCCGGTGCCTTCGAGGACCTTGTTGCAGCTCTGCGCGGTGCCGACGACCTTGACGATGGACTTCTTGGCGCGGGCGGCGACCGGGCTGCCCACCAGCGCCGGGTCCGGGGCCTTGACCTCGGTGATGGGCTCGTTGGCGAAGGGGCTGAAGACCTGGGGGAGGCCGTTCTGCGCGAGGACGGAGGAGAAGTCCGTGAACCAGGTGGAGGCCTGCTCCGGCATCACCTGGGAGACGCCCAGCAGCACTTTGGAGCTGCGCACCTCCTTGCCGATGGTGGGCAGCGCCGTCCCGGCGAGGGCGGAGCCGATCAGCCAGGCCACCAGCAGCATGGCGACCACATTGACCAGCGCGCCGCCGGTGGCGTCCAGGGCGCGGGCGGGTGACCAGGTGATGTACCGGCGGAGCTTGTTGCCGAGATGGGTGGTGAAGGCCTGGCCGACCGAGGCGCAGAGGATCACGATGACGACGGCGACGACCGCGGCGGTGGTGGACACCTGGGAGTCGTTCGTCAGTTCGTCCCAGATCACGGGGAGCAGATAGACCGCGATCAGTCCGCCGCCGAGGAATCCGATCACGGACAGGATGCCGACCACAAAGCCCTGGCGATAACCGACGATCGCGAACCACACGGCGGCGACCAGCAGCAGGATGTCCAGCACATTCACCGTCATTAGCCTCGCAGTCATCGCCTTCGTCACCGGACGGGGTGTCCGGCCCGCACCGGTGGTCCCGGCCCGGTGTGCCGCCCGGCACCCGGTCGGTCCGGCCGTGGTTTCGGGGAATCAGACTGTCATGAGCGCCAGTCCAGCGGGACCTGCTTCTCCCGGTCCCAGGGCCGCTCCCAGCCCGCGAAGTGCAGCAGCCGGTCGATCAGACCGGCCGTGAAACCCCAGACCAGAGCCCCTTCGACGGTGAACGCGGGGCCGAGGTGGCCGCTGGGGTGGACGGCGGTGGCACGGTTCGCGGGGTCCGTGAGATCCGCCACGGGGACGGTGAAGACCCGTGCCGTCTCGGCGAGGTCGACCGCCCCGACGGGGCTGGGGACGCGCCACCAGCCCACCACCGGGGTCACGACGAAGCCGCTCACCGGGATGTAGAGCTTCGGCAGCACGCCGAAGAGCTGGACGCCCGCGGGGTCGAGCCCGGTCTCCTCCTCGGCCTCGCGCAGGGCGGCCCGGAGCGGCCCCGCGCCCGCCGGATCGCCGTCCTCCGGGTCCAGCGAGCCGCCGGGGAAGGCGGGCTGGCCCGCGTGGGTCCGCAGACTGCCGGCGCGCTCCATCAGCAGCAGCTCGGGGCCCGTGGCCCCCTCGCCGAAGAGGATGAGCACGGCGGACTGGCGGCCCCGGCCGCTCTTGGGCGGCAGAAAGGCGCTGAGCTGGCCGGGCTCGACGGTGTCGACCGCGCGGGCGACGGGGCCGAGCCACGGGGGCAGGCCGTCGGTGGTGACCGGAACCCCCGGGTCGTACGGGCCGCCATGGCCCGCCCGCTCGGCGCCGGGCGCCGGCTCCGGGCCCCGGCGGCTCTGTCCGGGTGTCCCGCCGCGCGCGGACGCGGCGGGTCCGGATGTCTCTTCTCCTGTGCGCATGGGCACCCCCTCGTTCACAACGCCCCGGGGCGCACGGATCGTTCCGTCATCCGGCCTCCCCGGCGGCCGGAGTCTCCGCCGGGGAGGCCGGCGGGGCCGGTTCGCCCGGATAGCCGGGCGGCGGGCTGAGCCGCTGGCCCGGCCGGCCCCCCATCTCGTACTTCAGGAGCTTTCCGGCCTTCTCCGGGTCCGTCTCGCCCTCGCCGTAGGACGGGCAGAGGGCGGCGATCGGGCAGGCGCCGCACGCGGGCCTGCGGGAGTGGCAGATACGGCGGCCGTGGAAGATCACCCGGTGGGAGAGCATCGTCCACTCGGACTTCGGGAAGATCTCCGCGATCTCCGCCTCGACCTTCTCCGGGTCCGTCTGCTCGGTCCACTTCCAGCGGCGCACCAGCCGGCCGAAGTGGGTGTCCACGGTGATGCCGGGGACCCCGAAGGCATTGCCGAGGACCACGAAGGCCGTCTTGCGGCCCACCCCGGGCAGCGTCACCAGGTCGTCGAGACGGCCGGGGACATTGCCGCCGAAATTGTCCCGCAGGGCCTGGGAGAGCCCGAGCAGGGATCTGGCCTTGGCCCGGAAGAAGCCGGTGGGCCGGATGATCGCCTCCAGCTCCTCGGGGACGGCCGCGGCCAGCTCCTCGGGGGTGGGGTACTTCGCGAAGAGCGCGGGCGTCGTCTGGTTCACCCGCAGGTCGGTGGTCTGGGCCGACAGCACGGTGGCGACGAGCAGCTCGAAGGGGTTGCGGAAGTCCAGCTCGGGGTGGGCGTACGGATAGACCTCGGCGAGCTCGCGGTTGATCCGGCGGGCGCGGCGGACCATGGCGAGCCGCGACTCCGGCGCACGGCTCCCGCGCGGCCGGGGCGTGTCCCGCGAGGTGGCACGGGGTGCCGCCCCGGAGGCCGCCCGCGATGAAGATTGGGCACCATTTGCGGCTTTTTGGGCTCCGACTTCCGACTGTTCGCCCACAGCGGAATCCTGCTTGGCGGACACTCTCCCAGCCCCCTTGGCCTGCGCTCTCACCGGTGAGTTGGACACCCGGCCAGCCTACGGTCCACCACTGACATCCGCCCCGGTCACCGCCAATCCGGACCCAATCGGGCCCCTGCCGCACGAACAGACTCTCCCGTGCGTCAGACTTGTTGTGATTGATCGCACGAATATTTACTTGCCAAGGGTCCGCGGCGGACAGACTGTCCTACGCGGTGTCCCCCGGACCGGCACCGTGCGGTCCGGCATCATGGGGGCCACGGTCCCTGAGCAGGTCGACAAGGAGAGAATTCGTGGACGACGTTCTGCGGCGCGCCCCGCTCTTCGCGGCGCTCGATGATGAGCAGGCATCGGAGCTCCGCGGCTCGATGGGTGAGGTGACGCTCGCCCGCGGCGATGCGCTCTTCCACGAGGGCGACCCCGGTGACCGGCTCTATGTGGTCACCGAGGGCAAGGTCAAGCTCCACCGCACCTCCCCGGACGGCCGCGAGAACATGCTCGCCGTCCTCGGACCGGGCGAGCTGATCGGCGAGCTGTCCCTCTTCGACCCGGGACCGCGCACCGCCACCGCCACCGCGCTCACCGAGGTCAAGCTCCTCGGCCTGGGCCACGGCGACCTCCAGCCCTGGCTGAACGCCCGCCCCGAGGTGGCCACCGCACTGCTGCGCGCGGTCGCGCGGCGGCTGCGCAAGACCAATGACCAGATGTCCGACCTGGTCTTCTCCGATGTCCCGGGCCGGGTCGCCCGGGCGCTCCTCGATCTGTCGCGCCGCTTCGGCGTGCAGTCCGAGGAGGGCATCCACGTGGTGCACGACCTGACCCAGGAAGAGCTGGCCCAGCTCGTCGGCGCCTCCCGCGAGACCGTGAACAAGGCCCTGGCCGACTTCGCGCAGCGCGGCTGGCTGCGACTGGAGGCGCGGGCCGTGATCCTGCTGGACGTGGAGCGCCTCGCCAAGCGTTCCCGCTGACCACGGGTGCCCCGGCGACGGGGCCCCAAGCGGAAGGGCCGCCCGGATGGTTCCGGGCGGCCCTTCCGCTGTCCCGGCACGGGACCGGGGGGCTCAGTTCTTGCGCCCGCTGCCGTCCACGATCAGCGCGTTGTCACCGCCGCCGCCGCACGGCACCGCGTACACCGGGTTCTTGGCCGCCGCCTCCTTGAAGGCGTCGATGCACTGGTTCATCAGGACCTTCTCGCTGAGCGAGTCGCTGAGGATGCGGTTCGCCTTGGCGATGCCCTCGGCCTCGATCCTGCGGCGCTCGGCCTCCGCCTCCGCCGTGCGCGCCGCCTCGGTGGCCCGCTCGGTGGACTGCTGCTGCTGGATCTTGCGGTCGATCTGGCCCTGGAGCTGGTCGGAGGGCTTCACATTGCGCAGATTGACGGTGGTCACGGCGATGCCCCGGGGGGCGAGACGCTCCTTGATGAGATCACCGATCTCGGTGTTGATCTTCTCGCGCGCGGAGGAGTAGCCCTGCTCGCTGGTGTGGCGGGCGAAGACATTGCGGATGATCTCCCGGCTGTCCGGGAAGACCAGCCGCTGCTGGATGGCGTCCTCACTCCCGGCGAGCCGGTACAGCTCGACGGCCTTGGCGGGGGTCACCGCCCACTTCACGGTCACCTCCACGTACATCACACCGCCCTGCTTGGAGCGGACCTCGACCACGTCCTTGTCGGAGAGGTTCAGGTCCACCGGCCGGGTGGAGAAGGTGGTGACGTTGGTGAACGGGGAGGTGACATTCATGCCCGAGGTCATGGGCGAGCCGACCTTCCCGAAGGTGACCGGGACTCCCACCTCGTAGGCGCTGATCACATGCACACAGCTGGCGACGCCGGAGAAGAGACCCGCTATCAGCGCCCCCAGGGCGCCGAACTTGAGCGCCGGGCGCTCAAGGCTGCGCCCGACGAAGAACAGCACCACTGCGGCGATGACCAGCAGAACAAACAAGACGAACACGCGGAACCTCCCAGGAAACGCCCGAAGTAAGCGGAGCGTAAGCCACACCCCAAAGCTTCGGACGCGCGGGGGTCCGCGCCGGTTCTCCGGAGCCGCGCCCGCGCCGTGGCCTGTTGCCCGCGCCCTGGCCTGCGCCTGCGCCCTGGCCTGTTGCCCGTGCCCGCGCCTGCGCCTGCGCCTGCGCCTGCGCCTGCCGTACGACGCCCTCGCGCCCGCCGGGCCTCCAGGGCGCCCCGGGCCCTGGCCCCCTCACCGCGGACGGGACACTCCTCAGACGAGCCCGTGCTCCCGCAGATACTCCAGCTGCGCCCGCACCGACAGCTCCGCCGCCGGCCAGAGCGAGCGGTCGACGTCCGCGTACACCCGTGCCACGACCGCCTCGGCCGTGCGGTGGCCGTTCTCGACCGCTGTCTCCACCTGGGCGAGCCGGTGAGCGCGGTGGGCGAGATAGAACTCGACGGCGCCCTGGGCGTCCTCCAGCACGGGCCCATGGCCCGGGAGGACCGTGTGCACCCCGTCGTCCGCCGTCAGGGAGCGCAGCCGCCGCAGCGAGTCCAGATAGTCGCCGAGCCGCCCGTCCGGATGGGCGACGACGGTGGTGCCCCGGCCCAGGACGGTGTCCCCGGTCAGTACCGCGCGGTCGGCCGGCAGATGGAAGCTGAGCGAGTCCGAGGTGTGGCCGGGGGTGGCGACGACCCGCAGCTCCAGCCCGCCGACGGATATCTCCTCGCCCGCCGCGAGCCCCTCGTCGCCGAGGCGCAGCGCCGGGTCGAGCGCCCGCACCGGGGTCCGGGTCAGCTCGGCGAAGCGCCCGGCGCCCTCGGCGTGGTCGGGGTGGCCATGGGTGAGCAGGGTCAGGGCTATGCGCTTGCCCGCCTGCTCGGCGGTGGTGACGACCCGGCGCAGATGGGTCTCGTCCAGGGGGCCCGGATCGATGACCACCGCCAGGTCCGAGTCCGGTTCGGAGACGATCCAGGTGTTGGTGCCGTCGAGCGTCATGGCCGACGGGTTGGGCGCGAGGACATTGACCGCCCGCGCGGTGGCGGGCCCGGTGACCACCCGGCCCCGGGGCTGTCCCGGCAGTGCCGCCGCCTCGGTCATCGCGCGCCTCCCGCCGGGATGTGCTTGGTGAACTCCTCGTGTCCGGGCCAGCTGAGCACCAGCTCGTCACCGTCCATTCTGGCCCTGGCCAGGACCGGGGTCAGATCCTGGCCGCCGGCCGCCGCGAGGGCCTCGGCCGCCGTGGCGTACGGGAGGAGGGTCCGCAGTGTGGCGACCGTGGGCGGCATCATCAGCAGCTCGCCCCGGTCGTATCCCCCCGTCGCCTCGGCGGGACCGATCCACACCGTGCGGTCGGCCTCCGTGGAGGCGTTCCGGGTGCGCTGCCCCTCCGGAAGGGCGGCGACGAAGAACCAGGTGTCGTAGCGGCGAGGCTCGAACTCGGGCGTGATCCAGCGCGCCCACGCGCCCAGCAGATCCGAGCGCAGCACCAGCCCGCGCCGGTCGAGGAAGTCGGCGAAGGCCAGTTCCCGGTCGACGAGGGCCTGCCGGTCGGCCTCCCAGCCGTCGTCGGTGGTCGCGCCGATCACCGTGTCGGGGGTGAGGCCGGCGAGCAGCACCCCGGCCTCCTCGAAGGTCTCCCGGACCGCGGCGCACACGATGGCCCGCGCGGATGGCTCGTCGACCCCGAGCCTGGCCGCCCAGACCTCGGGTGCGGGGCCGGACCAGCGGACCGGGCGGGCGTCCCGGTCGTCCACTCCCCCGCCCGGGTAGGCGTAGGCGCCGGCCGCGAAGGCCATCGAGGTGCGGCGGCGCAGCATGTGCACCACGGGGCCGCCGTCCGCCGTATCGCGCAGCAGCATCACGGTGGCGGCCCGCCGGGGCGGAGCCGGGGTGAGTTCGCCGCGCGTGAGAGCGCGAATCCGGTCCGGCCACTCCGGTGGGTACCACTGACCATGGGGCATGGCCGGATGCTAAACGCTCACGCGCGGATGTTCGAGGGCACAGCCGGCGGGCGGGGCTCCGGGGGCGGGCTCCCGGCCCGTTGGCGAGGTTTCACGTGGAACATGCCCGGCACGGGCCGAGGGGCGGCCGGAGGGAGCATTCCGGCCGCCCCTCGGGTCCTGGGGGCGCGCCCGGGCGGGCCCGGGCCCGGTGACGCTCGTCGCCCGGGCCCGGGCCCGGGTGGACGGGACGGCCCGGGCGCACGGGGCCGGACCTGCCGGCCCCGTGCGGTACGGCGTCGTGCGGTACGGCCCCGGGTGGCGCCGGTCTCCGGCGCGCCCGGGCGGGGCCGGCTACGCCGCCGCGCTGGAGTTGCCGCGCAGCTTCACACTCGCCGTGGCGGCGCTCTTGATCGCTGTTTCGATCTGGGCCATGGAGGAACCCGACCCGAGCCCCTGCACGGTCGCCGTGTTCAGCGCGTACAGGGTGAAGGTGTAGGGATGGCTGGAGCCGCCCGGACAGGGCCCGAAGTACTTCTGGGCGTTCGCCCCGCTGCCCATGGCCTTCTGTTTCGCCCCGTCCTGGCCCGGGACCGTGTAACCGGAGCCCAGCCCCTCGGGCAGCGAGAGCCGGGCGGCGGGGATGTCCCAGATGGCCCAGTGGAGCTTGGTGCCGCTGTTGGCGACGTCGGCGAGGACGATGGCCCAGCCGCTCGCCCCGGTGGTTCCGGCGCCCCAGGACAGCGGCGGTGACGCGTCCTGGCCCGCCGCCCCGTCCCCGGCGCAGGTGAACCGGGCCGGGATGGTGGCGTTGTCGCCGAAGGCGCCGCTGGTCAGCTTGAACTCGGCGGCCCCGCCGGAGTAGGCGATATCGATCAGGAGCACCCGGTCGTTGCCGTTGGTGCCGTCCTTGTCGGTGGAGGTGGTGAGCCAGATGTCGCCGTCGTGGTCGACCTCGACGGTGCGCAGCCGGCTGTAGGTGCCCTGGAAGTAGGTCTTCTGGTCCACCAGGGCGGAGTTCGCGTCGATCTTCATCCGGTAGACCCGCTCACCCCGGGTGGTGGCGACGAAGACATGGTCGTTGACGATGGTCAGACCGCTGGGCGAGCCCACCGAGGTCGACCAGGTCTTCTTGGGGGCGATATAGCCGGAGCAGCTGCCGCTGGTGCCCTCGCAGTTGGGCCAGCCGTAGTTGCCGCCCTTCTGGATCAGATTGACCTCGTCCATGACGCTGTTGCCGAACTCGGCCTGCCACAGCCGGCCCTTGGAGTCGAAGTCGATGCCCTGCGGGTTGCGGTGGCCCATGGACCAGACGGCGTTCCCGTAGGGGTTGTCCGAGGGGATGCTGCCGTCCTGGTTGATACGGAGGATCTTGCCGTTGAGCGAGTTGCGGTCCTGGGCCTTGCTGCTGCTCTGGGCGTCGCCCATGGAGGCGTACAGCTTGCCGTCGGGGCCGAAGCGCAGCCGCCCGCCGTTGTGGAAGCGGCTCTTCTCCATCCCGTCCAGCAGGACGGTGTAGCCGCTGAGCGCGTTGTTCTCCAGTTTCATCCGGGCGATGCGGTTGCCGTCGGACGAGGTGTGGAGGAAGTACAGATAGTGGTCCGACGCGAAACTCGGACTGACCTCGACCCCCATCAGACCGCCCTCACCGCCCGTGGTCTGGGAGTTGGGGACCTTGCCGAGCGAGGTCTTCTGGCCCGACTTCGTGAGCCGGTACACATTGAAGGTGTTCCGCTCGGTGTAGATGCCCGCGCCGTCCGGCAGGAAGGCCAGGCCCCAGGCGACGTCGACCCCGCCGGCGAGGGTGGAGACGGAGCCCGGGTCGGGTGTGCCGCCGGGCTGGGTGCCGCTGGTGCTGACGGTGATCTCCGGGGAGAAGGCGGACTTGTTGCCCTTGAGGTCGTACGCCCTGACCTTGAAGGTGTACGCGGTGCTCGCGGCCAGCCCCGCGACGGTGGAGGCGGTGCCGTCCGCGGTGCCCGAGAGGGTGCCGTTGCGGAAGACCTCGTAGCCGGTGACCTTCACATTGTCCGTCGAGGCGTTCCAGGCCAGGTCGACGCTGGTGGCGGTCCTGCCGGTGGAGCGCGGGTTCGCGGGGGCGGTCGGCGGCTCGCTGTCCGCGGGGGCGGGCAGGGTGGAGATGGTGACCGCGTTGCTCGCGACGGAGACATTGGCCGCGGCGTCCCGGGCGAAGACGGTCCAGTCGTACGCCGTCTCGGGTTCGAGGCCGGTGACGGTGGCGGCGAGGGTGTCGCCGCCGACCTGCCTCATCAGCTGGCCGTGCTGGTAGATGTCGTATCCGGTGACCCCCACGTTGTCGGACGCCGCGTCCCAGGCGAGGGAGACGGTGGAGGCCGTGGGCTCCTGGTCCTTGCGGAGACTGCCGGGGGCGGTCGGCTTCTCGGTGTCGGCCGGGCCGGTGGGGGTGACGGTGAGCTTGTCCAGGTTGGGCCCGTCACCGGAGGAGGTGGTGGCGCGGATCTTGTTGGAGCCCGCCCGGAGCGTGCCCTCGGCGCCGATGGCCTTCCAGGTGGTCCAGGCGCCGGTACCGGGGAAGGAGAGATCGTCGGCGACCGCGGTGCCGTTCACGGTGATGTCCATGGCCCGGGCGTCGGCGGCCCCCAGGGCGTAGCGGAGGTCGAGCTTCGCCGCCGTCGCCCGCGCCGATTCGACGGTGAACTCGACATAGGCGCCGGTCACCACCTGGAAGTTGACGAAACCGGTGCCGGAGTGGCCGGCGTGATTGGACTCCACGGCCCCCTGCGAGACGGTGCCCGCCTCGGCCTCGTAGTCGGTGCCCGTTCCGCCGTCGGAGGCGGTGACATCGAGGTAGTCGAGGTTGGGGCCGCCCTCGGCGGCGGTGGCGGTGGCCCGCACCGTGTTGGCGCCCGCCCGGAGCTGGACGGTCGTGTTCACGGCGGACCAGGTGGTCCAGGCGCCGGTGGGCTGGAAGTCCGCGCTGGTGGCGGCTCCGCCGTTGACGCTGATGTTCAGGGGCCGGTTGCCGGTGGTGCCGTTGGCGAAGCCGAGGGCCAGGGTGGCGGGCCCGGCTGCCGGGGCGTTGACGGTGAACTCGACATAGCTGCCGGCGACATTGGTGTAGTTGACGAAACCGGTACCGGAGAAGCCGGTGTGGTTGGACTCGGTCGCGCCCTGCGAGACGGTCGCGGACTCGGCCTCGTACCGCACGGGTGCGGCCCGGTCCCGGTCCCGGTCGCCGGGCGATCCCGGCTGGGCGTGGCCGAGGGGCGGCAGGGCCACGGTCAAGACCGCGGTGGCCAGGGCCACGAGGACGCCGGTCGCTCTGCGCGATCGACGGGGGCGGCGGCGGGGGGTTGATGCCACGGATCGATCCCTCCACGTTCGTGGGACGACTGGGGGGCTCCCGCCACTCCGTGTGTGCCGGCTTCTGTCGCGGCCTGTCGACAGGGCGGCGCCGTCGGAGCGGCACCGGCCGGAGGACGGCCGGGGGCACGGGCGACGGACCGGCGATCGGGCGGGTCGGCGGGAGGTACGCGCTGTTCACCAGAGGGGCGGTCGGGCGCCGGGGCGCGCCCGGCGCCGTTCATATGGATAGGAAACGTTCCTAACCATGGACAGAGGACACCCGTCGGCGCGTCCGCGTCAAGAGAGATGCAAGCGTTCGCTGAAGACGGCGGCGGCCCCGCGCCCACCGGGAATCCGGCGGGTGCGGGGCCGTCGCGGGGCAGTGGCGGAGCCGTCACCGGGGCTGACCGGCCGTTCAGCACCCGGCCGGGCCCGGCCGGTGCGGACGCGTACCGGCCGGCAGGGGCGCCCGGGCGGGGCCGGACCCGTACCGCCCGGCGGTCGCGATCCGGCCGGGGCCCCGGGTCCGTACCACCCGCGAGGGCGCCCGGGCCCGGGGGCCGGTCCGGTCCTCAGTCCTGGCGGAGCTCCACCTGGATCTCGACCTCGACCGGGGCGTCCAGCGGCAGCACCGCGACACCCACCGCGCTGCGCGCGTGCACACCCCGCTCGCCGAGCACCTCCCCCAGCAGTTCACTGGCGCCGTTCAGCACCGCGGGCTGCCCGGTGAAGTCGGCGGCGGATGCCACAAAGCCGACAACCTTCACAACACGCGCGATACGGTCCAGATCGCCGACGACCGACTTCACCGCCGCCAGCGCGTTCAGCGCGCAGGTGCGGGCCAGCTCCTTGGCCTCCTCGGCGGTGACCTCGGCCCCCACCTTCCCGGTGACCGGAAGCTTGCCCTCCACCATCGGGAGCTGCCCCGCCGTGTAGACATAGGGGCCCGAGACGACGGCCGGCTGGTACGCGGCCAGCGGCGGCACCACGTCCGGCAGCGTCAGCCCCAGCTCCGCGAGGCGGGCCTCGACGGCGCCGGGGGCGGCGGGCGCAGGGGTCACGAGGACTTCTCCCGCTTCAGATACGCGACGAGCTGCTCGGGGTTGTTCGGCCCGGGAACGACCTGGACCAGCTCCCAGCCGTCCTCGCCCCAGGTGTCCAGGATCTGCTTGGTCGCGTGCACGAGGAGGGGCACGGTCGCGTACTCGAATTTAGTGGTCATGACGCCGACTGTAGCCGCACGGATGAGCGGCCCGGCGCCCAGTGGGCGGGGTGCCGGTGCCCCGGCCCGCCCCCGGCGTGACGCAGCACGCACACGCCTCGTGCGTAGCGCGGGCCCCGACTGGTTAGGCTCGAATGTGTGAGCAGGCTCCAGGTCGTCAGCGGCAAGGGTGGCACCGGTAAGACGACGGTCGCCGCCGCCCTCGCGCTCGCCCTCGCGACCGAGGGAAAGCGGACTCTCCTCGTCGAGGTCGAGGGGAGGCAAGGCATCGCCCAGCTCTTCGAGACGGAGGCACTTCCGTACGAGGAGCGGAAGATCGCCGTCGCCTCGGGAGGGGGCGAGGTCTTCGCGCTGGCCATAGACGCCGAGCGGGCGCTGCTGGACTACCTCCAGATGTTCTACAAGCTCGGCAGCGCGGGCCGCGCCCTCAAGAAGCTCGGCGCGATCGACTTCGCCACCACCATCGCCCCCGGGGTGCGGGACGTCCTGCTGACCGGCAAGGCCTGCGAGGCCGTGCGCCGCCGGACGAAGCAGGGCGCGTACGCGTACGACTATGTCGTCATGGACGCCCCGCCCACCGGGCGCATCACCCGCTTCCTGCATGTGAACGACGAGGTCGCGGGGCTGGCCAAGTTCGGCCCGATACACAACCAGGCGCAGGCCGTGATGCGGGTGCTCAAATCCCCCCAGACGGCGGTGCACCTGGTGACCCTGCTGGAGGAGATGCCGGTCCAGGAGACCGCCGACGGCGTCGCCGAGCTGCGGGCGGCGGGGCTCCCGGTCGGCCAGGTGATCGTCAATATGGTGCGCCCGCACATCCTCGACGAGGAGGCGGTGCGCAGCGCGGCGGGCGACCGGCGCGGGGAGATCGCGAAGACGCTGGCCTCGGCCGGGGTGAGCGACGCGGCGAGCCTGGTCACCCCCCTGCTCGAACAGGCGGCCGACCATGCCCAGCGGGTGGAGCTGGAGCGCGAGCAGCGCGCCGCGCTGAACCGGCTGGAGCTGCCGTCGTACGAACTGCCGCTGCTGAGCGAGGGCGTCGACCTGGCCGGGCTCTATCAGCTGGCGAGGGAACTGCGGAAGCAAGGGACCGGTTCATGACCCTGGACGCGTCGGCGACACCTCTCGAAGTCGACCCGCTCATCGACGACCCGGAGACCCGGATCATCGTGTGCTGCGGCTCTGGCGGCGTCGGGAAGACGACGACCGCGGCGGCGCTCGGGGTGCGCGCGGCCGAGCGCGGCCGGCGGGTGGTCGTGCTGACCATCGACCCGGCGCGCCGGCTCGCCCAGTCGCTGGGGATCGACTCGCTCGACAACACGCCGCGGCGGGTGAAGGGGATAGCGGGCGGTTCCGGGTCCGGGCCGGGTTCCGGTTCCGGGTCCGGGTCGGGTTCCGGTTCCGGCGCGGAGTCCGGCGCGGGGTCCGGCGCGGGCACCGGCGGCGGAACCGGCGGGGAACTGCACGCCATGATGCTCGACATGAAGCGGACCTTCGACGAGATCGTGGAGACCCACACGGACGCCGAGCGCGCCCGCGCGATCCTGGAGAACCCCTTCTACCAGTCCCTGTCAGCCGGTTTCGCCGGCACCCAGGAGTACATGGCGATGGAGAAGCTGGGCCAGCTCCGGGCCCAGGACGAGTGGGACCTGATCGTGGTCGACACTCCTCCGTCGCGCAGTGCGCTGGATTTCCTGGACGCACCCAAGCGGCTGGGATCGTTCCTGGACGGAAAGCTCATCAAGCTGCTGGTGGCCCCGGCGCGGATGGGCGGCCGGGCGGGGATGAAGTTCCTCAACGTCGGTATGTCGATGATGACCGGGACGCTCGGCAAGCTGCTGGGAAGTCAGCTCCTGCGGGACGTACAGACCTTCGTGGCCGCGATGGACACGATGTTCGGCGGGTTCCGCACCCGGGCGGACGCCACCTACCGGCTGCTCCAGGCCCCCGGGACCGCGTTCCTGGTGGTGGCGGCTCCGGAGCGGGACGCGCTGCGGGAGGCGGCGTACTTCGTGGAGCGGCTGGCGGAGGAGGGGATGCCGCTGGCCGGACTGGTCCTCAACCGGGTGCACGGCAGCGGCGCCGACCGGCTCTCGGCCGAGCGCGCCCTGACGGCGGCGGAGATCCTCACCTCGGAAATCCTTGCCTCGGAAATTACATCAGAAAATCTTGACGGCCCCGGCATTGTCGATCAGGGGGGAGGGAAGACTGGTGTTCGTGAGGCCACGGACGCCTCTCCCGAAACCCTGTCCGTGGACCACGCCCCCACGGACCCACCGGCGCACCCCCCCGAGCACGACGCCCCCGAGCCCGCACCACAGCCCACCGACCCGGTCGCGCACTCCCCCGCGCGCCCCGGTCCACGCACCCCCGCGGCAGCGGACCACCCCACCACCGGGCAGCTGACGGCCGGTCTGCTGCGCCTGCACGCCGAACGGATGCAGGTGCTCTCGCGCGAGCAGCGCACGCGCGACCGCTTCACCGCGCTCCACCCCGAGGTACCGGTGGCCCAGGTGGCCGCCCTGCCCGGTGACGTACACGACCTGGCAGGACTCCGCGCCATCGGCGACCGGCTCGCGTCGGGTGGCGTATCCGGCGGCGCGCCGGAGGGCCCGGAGGGCAGCGACGCGCCGCGCTGACGGGACAAGGGGTCGGCGACACGGCACGGCAGGCAGGACACGCACGGGACGGCACCAGCGCTGACGGTGCCGCTGACACGGCGCCGGCCCGGCCTCCTGGCCTGGGCTGTGCGCCTGAGCGGCACGGACGTGCACCCATGCCAGCAGGACAGCCGCCGGGGCGTACGGTCCGTACCGGTGCGAGAAGGCCGCGGAAGTCCCGCGACCGCTACCCCACCGCCGCGTACGTCTCGTATGTCTCGTCCTCGTCAAGGCCCACGGGCAGGATGCCCGCGCTGCGCTCGTACTCCGTACGCGCTGTCTCCAGGAGCCTGCGCCAGGAGGTGACCGTGGGGCGTCTGCGCAGCAGAGCACGCCGCTCCCGTTCGGTCATTCCGCCCCACACGCCGAACTCCACTCGGTTGTCGAGGGCATCGGCCAGGCATTCGGTACGCACCGGACAACCGGTGCACACCGCCTTGGCCCTGTTCTGCGCTGCCCCTTGTACGAACAGTTCATCCGGATCGGTAGTGCGGCAGGCTGCCTGCGCACTCCAGTCGGTTACCCAGCCCATCCCGGCGCCGTCCTCTCCCGAATCGAGGCTCCCCCACGGCGGCAGAGGCATATTCACCGCTGCCAGTTGAGGACGTTACGGAAGGCGGACACACCGCAACACCCCCTTCGGGCCCAATCTTGAATGGCCCGAACGGACTATGCGTATGCGGCAGATCACCCAGGGGAGTGACCTGAAGGCATAAAGGATGAACTCCTCAAACCGGGGCATATATCCCCAGGTGGAGTGGGCGCGGGACGGCACATAAGACGGATTCCACTGGAATACGGACACGGAGTGCCATATTCCGCTTCCCTGGTCACCGCCACCGCAGTGACTACGAGCGCTGGGGCCGGACCCCGGAAGCGTTGCTACGAAATTGCTACAAACGCGCTGCGACCTGCGGTGGATTCCAGTAATACCTTGATACGGAACCACACTGCTGTGACAGTTGAGAGCAGCTTAGGCCAAGGCCTATACGTGTGTCCGGCGAATGAGAACGTAGGCTGCCTCCATGCCAAAGAAGCGCTCGGGCGGCGGTCTGACCGGGACCCAACAAGCCGCCAAGTTCCTCGGTGTCAGCGTGCTCGCCGGAGCGGTGCTCGCGGGCATCGCCCTGCCCGCCGCCGGGGTGCTGGGGCTCGCGGCCAAGGGGACGGTCAAGGGATTCGACGAGATCCCCGCCAACCTCAAGCGTCCGCCGCTCAGCCAGCGCACCACCATCCTGGACTCCGAGGGCGGACAGATCGCCACGGTCTACTCCCGGGACCGCACGGTGGTGCCGCTGGAGGACATCTCGCCGTACATGCAGAAGGCGATCATCGCGATCGAGGACTCGCGCTTCTACGAGCACGGTGCGATCGACCTCAAGGGCGTGCTCCGCGCGCTCAACAAGAACGCGACGAGCGGCGGTGTGGCCGAGGGCGCCTCGACCCTGACCCAGCAGTATGTGAAGAACGTCTTCGTGGAGGAGGCCGGCGACGACCCCGACAAGGTCGCCCAGGCCACCCAGCAGACCCTCGGCCGCAAGATCCAGGAGCTGAAGTACGCGATCCAGGTCGAGGAGGAGCTGGGCAAGAAGAAGATCCTGGAGAACTACCTCAACATCACCTTCTTCGGGCAGCAGGCGTACGGCGTCGAGGCGGCCTCCCAGCGCTACTTCTCCAAGGCCGCCAAGGACCTGAAGCTGGAGGAGGCCGCGATGCTCGCCGGTCTCGTCCAGTCGCCCAGCCGCTACGACCCGGTCAACGACACGGAGGAGGCGGCCAAGCGCCGCAACATCGTCCTCCAGCGGATGGCCACCGTCGGTGACATCTCCCAGGCGGAGGCGGACCGCGCCAAGGCGACCGGGATCAAGCTCAAGGTCAGCAAGCCCAAGAACGGCTGCATCACCGCGGTCAACGGCGCCGGCTTCTTCTGCGACTACGTCCGCGAGGTCTTCCTCTCCGACCGGGTCTTCGGCAAGACCAAGGAGGACCGGGCGAAGGTCTGGAACCGCGGCGGTCTCACGATCAGGACGACGCTGGACCCGAAGGCCCAGGAGTCGGCGCAGCAGTCGATAAAGGATCACGTCAACCAGTCGGACCGGGTCGCCACCGCGGTGACCATGGTCCAGCCCGGGACGGGCAAGGTCGTCGCGATGGGCCAGTCCCGTCCGTACGGCTTCGGCAAGAACGAGACGACGATCAACTACTCGGTCGACAAGAAGGACGGCGGCTCCAACTACGGCTTCCCGGTCGGATCGACCTTCAAGCCGTTCGTGGCCGCGGCGGCCATAGAGCAGGGCCGGCCGCCGACCCAGTCGTACTCGTCCCCGTACACCATGCCGTACCCGTCCTCGATCACGACGTGCAGCGGCAGCCCGTGGGTCAACGACTCGGCCGCCAAGCTGGAGAACGAGAACACCGCGGAGGTCGGTCCGTACGCCTTGAAGGAGGCGATGGAGAAGTCGGTCAACACCTACTTCGTCCAGATGATCCAGGACATAGGGCTCTGCCCGGTCGTGGAGATGGCCGACAAGCTCGGCGTCGTGCAGGGCAACGGGACCAAGCTGCCGGTGGCGCCCGCGCCGCTGACGCTCGGCTCGACGGGTATCTCCCCGCTGGTCATGGCCAGCGCGTACGCGACCTTCGCCAACCGGGGCACCCACTGCACCCCGACCGTCATCGAGTCCATCCGCACGGCGGACGGCAAGAGCCTGGCGGTGCCGAAGAGCACCTGCTCGAAGGCGATGACGGAGCGGACCGCGGACACGATCAACACCCTGCTCGGTGGCGTGGTCGACTCCGGTACGGGCCAGAAGGCCGGCCTCCAGAGCCGTCCCAACGCCGGCAAGACCGGAACGACGGACGGCCGGAAGAACGCCTGGTTCGTCGGCTACACCCCGAACCTCTCCGGAGCGGTGTGGGTGGGCAGCCCGAGCCAGCAGGTGGACATGGTGAACATCACCATCGGCGGCCAGTGGCACGAGAAGGTCTTCGGCGGTGAGGTCCCCGGACCGATCTGGCGGGACGCGATGACGGGCGCGCTGGAGGGCGAGGAAGCGCCGGCCTTCAACAACATCACCATTCCGGACGCGCCGAAGCCCGATGAGCGGCCGGGCAGCGGTGACGGCGACAGCGACGGCGACTCCGATGGGGACGGCGACGGCGACGGGCAGCAGGACGGCAAGCCCGGCGACGGCGAGCCCGGCGACCCCGGTGAGCAGGTTCCGGGCATCCCCGGCATCTCCATGCAGCCCGGCGGGATCGGTGGCGGCGACAGCCAGGGCCGGACCGGCGGCGGCGACGTCGCGGGCCGGACCGGTGGCGGCGACGGTGATGGCGAGGGCGAGGGCGGCTGGAACGGCGACGGGAACAGTGACGGGAACGGCGACTGGAGCTGATCCCGGCGCGGCCCCGGCGCCCGGGGCGCAGCGAGCGGCGGAAGGGCCCGGATCTCCAGGAGATCCGGGCCCTTCCGGCGTATCCCCGGCCGCCGGGCCCTTCCGGCGCCGCCGCCTCCGCCTCCGGCCCGGGCTCCTCAGGTGTGGTCCGCTGGGAGCGGGCTTCTGGGGGCGCTGCCGGGCGGGGCCGGCTGGGGGCAGGTGTTCGCGAGGGGGGCAGCTCCCGGAGAGCCGGGCGGGGTCAGGTCCCCGCCGGCCGGACGAGGTCAGCTCGCGGCGAGGAGGCCCTTCACCGCGGCGGCGACCCGGCCTCCCTCGGCGCGCCCGGCCACCTTCGGGTTCACGATCTTCATCACGGCGCCCATGGCCCTGGGCCCCTCGGCGCCGCCGGCCTTCGCCTCCGCGACGGCCGCCGCCACGATCCGCTGGAGCTCGTCGTCCGTCAGCTGCTGCGGAAGGTACTCGTCGAGGATGACGCCCTCGGCCTTCTCCCGCTCCGCCTGCTCGGGCCGGCCACCCTTCGCGAACGCGTCGGCGGCCTCGCGGCGCTTCTTCGCCTCCTTGGCGATCACCTTCTGCACCTCGTCGTCGGAGAGCTCGCGGGAGGTCTTGCCGGAGACCTCCTCGGTGGAGACGGCGGCGAGGGTGAGCCTGAGGGTGGAGGAGCGCAGTTCGTCGCGCGCCCTGATCGCTGCGGTGAGGTCTTCCCGGAGCCTGGACTTGAGCGTGGTCATACGAAGAAGTGTGTCAGGTGGGGACTGGGGGCGCCGCGCCATTTCCCCCGGGGGCTCCGGGAGGCGTCCGGGGAGTTCCCGGTGAGCCCGCGCGCCGTCCATCCGAAGATCGTTAAAGCCGCCCACCCCGCCGGTCCGGTAACCGGGTCTGCGACGATGGACGTATGCGCGCACGCTATGGAGTACCCCTGGCCATCACGGCAGTCGGCGCAGCCGGCATCGCCTACGCAGCAGGTATCGAGGCCCGCTCCTTCCGTCTGAGGCGGCTGACGGTCCCGGTGCTTCCGCAGGGCATGCGCCCGCTGCGGGTCCTCCAGGTCTCCGACATCCATATGGTCAGCGGCCAGCGCAAGAAGCGGGCATGGCTCCAGTCGCTCGCGGGCCTGCGCCCCGACTTCGTGGTCAACACCGGCGACAACCTCTCCGACCCGGAGGGCGTCCCGGAGGTCCTGGACGCGCTGGGCCCCCTGATGGAGTTCCCGGGGGTGTACGTCTTCGGCTCCAACGACTACTACGGCCCCACGCTCCGCAACCCGGTCCGCTATCTCTTCGAGAAGTCCCAGGGCCGCCACGGGCTCAACGGCAACGCCCCGGCGACAGGGGTGATCCACAACCCCTGGGAGGAGCTGCGGGACGCCTTCGACGAGGCGGGCTGGGTGAACCTGACCAACACCCGCGGCCGGCTGAAGCTGGACTCCGGCGAGGTGGCCTTCACCGGCCTGGACGACCCCCACATCCGGCGCGACCGGTACGAGGAGGTCACCGGCGGCCCCGAGAAGGACGCGGACCTGTCCCTGGCGGTCGTCCACGCCCCGTATCTCCGCGCCCTGGACGCCTTCACCGAGGACGGCTACCCCCTGATCCTCGCGGGCCACACCCACGGCGGCCAGCTGTGCATCCCCTTCTACGGCGCCCTGGTGACCAACTGCGACCTGGACACGGACCGGGTGAAGGGCCTCTCGACCCACGAGGCCGCCGGCAACGTCTCCCACCTCCACGTCTCCGCGGGCTGCGGCACCAGCCGCTACACCCCGGTCCGCTTCGCCTGCCCCCCGGAGGCCACCCTCCTGACCCTGGTCCCCCGCGCCTGACCCGCCCCCAGGCCGGGGACGGCGCCCGGGAAACCGGATTTCGCCTGGGAGCGCCCGTGGGCTAAAGTAATCGATGTCGCCGCCACGGTGGTGACATCGGGGTGTAGCGCAGCTTGGCAGCGCGCTTCGTTCGGGACGAAGAGGTCGTGGGTTCAAATCCCGCCACCCCGACAGCTAAGTAGCAGATCAGAGGCAGTGACTCACGTGAGTCACTGCCTCTGATTCGTTGTGCGTGACTAACTGCGTGACTACCGCTTCGGGGGCGGTGGTGTGCCGAAGATCCCGTCCATGGCGACGGCCCCGCTCTGGATCACCGGGCGGATCTGCTTCCGGTAGACCTGCTCCGTGACGGCCGTGCTGGAGTGGCCGACGAGCCGGGAGATCTCTTCGAGCGGGATGCCCCGGTCGGACAAGATCGACACGAAGGATGTACGGGTCTCCCGCGTCGTCCACTCGTACGGCGTGATCTCGATTCCAGGCATCCGGGCAACCCGCACGAGGATCTTCCGAAGCTCGCGCCGAACGTTCGCCGCGTCCAGCTCCGTACCCACCGCCGAGGTGAAGACGAGACCGGTCTCCTGCCACTGATCACCGGCCGCGACCCGCTGCCAGCCCTGCCGCTCCCGCTGGACCTTCAGTGCATCGATCGCCCTGCCGGGCAGAGCCAGGGTCCGACGGGATTTCCGGGTCTTGGTGTCCCCCGTGCTCCGGACCGAGCGCCACACGGCGATGTGCGGCGGAATCTCGGGAACGGCCTCCGGATGGCCCTCAAGATCGACGTGGTCCCAGCGGAGAGGGCGCATCTCCTCCGTGCGTCCACCGGTGAGCAGCGACACCACGAAGTACGCATAGAGCGGGGAGTCCTCGGCTGCGACGAGCACGGCCTCAGCTTGCTTGAGGGTGAGGGATTTCGATGGCCGGCCAATGCGGCCGATGGGCACAGAGCACAGCTCTACGACGTTCCGCTTCACCTTGTCCCGGGCCATGGCGCGCCTGACCGCCCGGTTCAAGCACGAGCGGATCGCCTCCAGGGAGCGAGTGCTGAGCACCTTGGCCTTGTTCGCAAGCCATCTGTCCACGTCGTCGGCGCTGAGGTCGCGGAGCTTGCGGGCACCCAGGGCCGGGATGACGTGGGTGTTGCACAGGATGGTGTTCGTCTTGACCGTGGCGGGGTCCCGGCCGGCGAGTCCGTACGTAAGCCAATCGGTCACGGCGTCCTTGACCGTGTAGCCGGTCGGCGCGATGGCGAGGCCGTCTTCGTAGTCTCGAAGGATCTCCTTCAGCTTGTTCTTGGCCGCCGTCTTGGTGACTCCACTCGCCCGCTTCACGATCCGCTTGCCGCTCGGGTCGAACCCGAGGCTGGCCGTGGCGATCCAGCGTTGGCGCTTGTCGTCCCAGTGCAGACCGCCGTCGCCCCGGCTCCGTCGGGTGGCCATCAGGCGGCCTCCCTCAGCTCGCCAGCGATGAAGTCGCGGACGGACTGCACAGGAATGCGACGGGCGCGGCCGACACGGATGGAGACGAGTCGGTGGGTACGGATCAGGTCGTAGACGGTGGTCCGGCTGAGCCGGAGCCGGGACACGACCTCAGCCACCGTCAGCAGCTCGTCGTCACGCATGAGTGGGTTCCCCTTTCGTGCCAGGGACGGGGGCGATGGAGGCGGCGAGCCATTTCTCTGTGGCGGTGAGGCCGATACCGGCGAAGACCCAGTGGGCGAGGACGTGTGTGGTCCCGGTCGGGTGCTCCGAGGCGGTTTGTGCGAGGCGCCAGTCGGCGCGGGCGGTGCGAAGGGCTCCGAGGGTGGTGGAGTAGGTGCGGGATTTGGTGGAGAAGTGGCCGCGGAAGCCGAGCATGTGGGCCCAGGCGCGGAGGCGGAGGTGGTCCAGGTCCTTGCGGGCGCCGAGGGTCCAGGCCGTGCGGATGAGGCGGCGGGCGTGGTCGGAGATATCGAGCTGGGCGAGTTCGGCGGCGAACTTCAGGGGGCGGTCGAGGGCGCCCGTCGCGGTTTCGGCGCCCTTGGTGGCGTACTTGGCGATGTACGCGGCCACGGCCCGGTCCGTCAGTGCCTGATCACCCGGGAAGTCAGCGCCCCGGATCGTCCGGACATCGAGTTGCCGCCCGAAGGCGAAACAGTGGGCCCGGCCATCCATCGACGGGCCGTTGACCCGGGCCTTGGCGGCAGCCGCACGGATCGCGTCGGTGAGGAGTTCGGCGGTAGCCCAGGCCGGGGGTGGGGTGTGGTCGCCGGGGCCGTCGAGGCGGATCACGGAGTGGAAGTGGACCGCTCCGCGCCGCTGGTATTCGGCGACCTTGGCGAAGGCCACCCGGGCGTACTGCCGGAGGGCACGTTGCGAGAGCCCGGCACGCTTGGCGACCTCCCGGCGCAAGTAGATGGTGAACCGCCGCCACAGAAGGCCGGTGTGGGCGTTCCAGAGGACGGCCGCTTCGTAGTCGTACCGGCCGGGGTCCAGCGGGGTGCCGAGGACGGCGTCCTCCTGGTCGTGGTGGGCTCCGCAGCGGCAGCGTTTGTCCGTACGGTTGTGGACCGGGCCGAAGCCGGGGGCGGTGAAGGTGGCGAAGACCCGGGGGTGGGTGGTGACGGTGTCCGGGGTGCCCTTGCCGCCGCGCAGGCCGGTGGCGATGAGCTGGAAGGTGTCGCGGCGGTAGAGCTCCGCGCAGGCGGGGCAGCGGGTCGTACGCCGGTTGTTGCAGCGGACGAGCAGATGGCCGGCCGGGAGGGCGGACGCGTCGAGGTGGTGGAGGGCGGGGCCGATCTCGCCGGTGCTGGTGTCGACGGCGTACTCCGTGCGGTGGCCGTCGAGCCGGATGGGGTGGAGGCAGCCGCCGAGCCCGGAGAGCTGGCGGAGGATGCCCGGCAGGGTGCCGGTGTTGGCCAGATCGAGGAGTTCGGGGAGCGGGGGCGGTGTGGTGCGGGTGAAGATGGCGTTCTCCTTCTGACTGTCTGGTCGGGAGGGAGGGCCCGGGGCGGTGGATTCTTGGCGGGATCAAGCCGCCCCGGGGCTCAAGATGTCTACTCGTCTAGTCATGTGTGCGGTTGATGACGGACACGCCGGTGCCTGTGCCGGATTTGATGGCAGGGGCGAGGACGGTGTCCGAGAGCCAGAAGCCGAAGAGGGCGATCAGGACGACGACCCAGGTGCGGACGCCGAGGAATTTGACCGCGCCCCAGGCGAAGAGGCCGAGGACGACGACGAGGGGGAGGTTGATGTTCACAGGCGGGCCCTCTCAGCGGATGGGGCAGCGGTGGGTCCGGGCCGCCAGTTCTGCGGCGGCGCGGCTGTCGTAGTCGGCGGAGAAGCCGCAGCGCGGGGCGGTGCAGGCGGCGGTGTGCTGTTCGCGTCCCCGGTGGTCGTACGAGGTGCCGATCTGGACGGGACCGTGCCGGGTGACGTCACGGAAGCGACGAGGGGGCATGGCGGATCTCCTCAGAGCTGGGTGGCGATCGCTTCGGCCATGGGCGCGGGAACGCCGAGCCGGGCGCGGAGTGTCGCGGTGTCGATGGGGCGGCCGGTGCGGGTGCGGTGGTCGGCAGCGATCTTGCGGGCGTGTTCGATCAGGCCGGGCGGGATCGGTACGGCAGGCGTTTCGGGTCGCTCCTCCAGGGCCACGGAGTCCTCTTCGTCCGGCTGCGGTGCGGAGTGGACGAGGAGGGTTCCGCCGAGGAAGGCGACGGCCGGCCAGCCCGCGACGAGGATGCGGAGCCAGGCGGGTACGTCGTCCAGGTCGAGGAGTCCGGCGGTGGCGATGTTCGCGCCGAGCGATGCGGTGAGCGCGATGGCGAACCAGCACCAGCCCGTGGCCTCGGACGGCCCGGTCCGCAGTCGGCGCCAGGCCGCGACGAGCAGCAGATCGACGCTGATCGGGTAGGCCCACGCTTTCCATCCGTCCTGTCCGGCCGCGAGGGCGACATCGTGGATGTGGGCGAAGGAGAGCGCGGCGGCGATGACGGCTTGGACGAGTACCGCGTCGACCCGGGCGAGATGAGCGCGCATGGTGCGGCTCCTTCCGTGATCAGACGGCGGGGCGGAACGGTTTCAGGGCGGGCAGGTCCGGCACCAGGTGCGCGTACTCCCGGCAGGTCCGGGCAGCGTCGCCCAGGGAGAGATACGGGGTACGGATGCGGGACCAGCCGCCGGAGGTGTCACCGGCCACGGCGAGGCCGGGCCGTTCGGGGGCGATGGCGCAGGCGGCCATGACCGCGTCGGGCGCGATGTCGCCGACCGCCATCTTGGCGGAGCCCTCGTCGTTCACCCGGTGGCAGATCCGGCCGGTGAGCTGGGCCCGGAGCATGGTCGCGCCCTTGCCGAGTTCGGCGCCGAAGCGCTGTCCGCAGACTTCCAGATGGATGCCGGCGGCGCGGCCGAGCTGGGCGAGCCGGATGAGCTGGGTGACCATCTCGTCCCGCCGTTCCTCGTCCTTCCGGGTGGCGACGAGGAAAAGCTCCGCCACCTCATCCACGAAGAGCACGATCGGTACGGGGCGTTCGGGTTCGGGCAGTCCCCAGATGTCGGAGGTGATCTCCTCGTCCGGGGTGTCCGGTGCAATGCCCTGGCGGGTCTTGATCAGGTCGTATCGGTCCTCCATTTCCTGGACGAGTACGGGCAGGAGCGCGGCGGCCTGGTCAGGGTCGGTCGCCAGCGCGGAGAGCCGGGGCGCGAAGGGCGCCAGTTCCACGCCGCGCTTGCAGTCGATCCCGACCAGGGCGACGGGCTGTCGGGCGAGTCCGCTGATGAGGTGGCGCAGGAACATGGACTTGCCGGAGAGGGTCGCGCCGAGGGTGAGTCCGTGCGGGACGGTGCGGTAGTCGCGTACGTACGGGGTGGCGTCCTCGCGCAGCGCCACCGGGACCTTGAGAAGCCCGGTCCCGGACTTGCGGGGCATCCGGACCCGGCGCAGTACGTCGTAGCCCACGAGCCGCAGTTCGACCACGCCCGGCTTGACGGTCGAGACGTAGACGGCGTGGACTCCCCAGGCGTGTCTCAGTCGTTCCGCCGAGGCGGTGACGTCGGCGGGTTCCTGGCCGGGGGCGAGGCGGAGCCGGAGCCGTAACCCGGTCGCGGTGGGCCGCAGGAACCCCCGGCGGGGCGGCACCGGCCGTATCTCCCGGCGGCTGGTGGCCCGGGTCACCAGGGCCCGCATCCGGGACGGCGGCACGGTCAGGCCGCACGCCTCCATGGCCGAGCCGTACGAGCCGAGCACCCGGCCGGCGGCGAGCAGCAGCCCGAACGCCGCCCAGTGGACGGCGGGATGCCGGGCCCGGGTGTAGGCGGCCCCACCCACCAGCGCGGCGAGGGGGCCACCCACTTCCAGAAGGATCATCGGGTCCGTCATCAGGACATGTCCCCGAGGGCGGAGGCGAACCCGGCCGGAGTGACGGCGGCGGCGCGGTAGGCGATGCCGTGCCGCTGCTGCCCGTTGAAGACGCTCTCCCAGGGCCGGGCCAGCAGCCCCGGCAGCGAGACGGGCGACCCGAGCGCCAGCCCCTCCGCCACACCGCTCTCCGGGACGGTCACCTTGAGCAGCGCCGATTCCCCCTCCTCGATGTAGACGACGCCGAGGGACATCAACGACTCACCAGTGACGGCGTCCTTGGCGATCTCCCCCGTCTGCCGGTCCTTGACCTTGGGCTCAGGCGCTTCGGTCAGCAGGATGGTGGCGGCGGAGGTCTCCACGCGGATGGTGCGCACAGCATCTTCCTATCTACTCGTCTAGACAAGATGAGGCCCACGGGAGCGATCTCCCGAGGTCGTGGCGATCACCCTGCCACATAACTCAGCCACTCGTCTATACGAGTATCCCTGTTGGGATGTACGAGTAGGGCGAGTTGGCCCCGCGCACCGGGACATCCCCCGCGATCAGGTCGCCGGAAGCTGGTAGTTGAGGACGTACGCGTCGGCCGCCATCACGGTGTCGCAGACCTCCACGGCCCGGCCATCGGTGTCGAACGCGGTACGGATCAGATGGATCACCGGCACGCCGGACGCCAGCCGGAGCGTCTTCACCTCGGTCGGCGAGGGCATCCGGGCGCGGATCTCCTCCTCGAAGTGGTCCAGGCGGTGGCCCAGTTCCTCCAGGCGGGCATAGATGCCGCCGGGGCCGGGGTTGGGTTCGGCGATCCGGGTGCCGCGTGCGATGTCGAGCGGGAGATAGGAGGTGGCGAACTCAACGGGCCGGCCGTCGAGCAGATACCGCCGCCGACGTGCGAGGACACGCCGCACCGAGCCGAGCCGGGTGGAGATGTCCTGACTGGCCTTCTCCTCTTTCACCTCCAGGCCGTCGACCTGGGGATGGCTGCCGGCCGCGTCGGCTTCCACGATGAAGGCGGATTTCCCCTGCTCCCGGTGACGCCGGGCGAACCGGTCCGAGGCGAGCCGTCGCACGGGCGGCCGGGGCCGTACGAACACGCCTTTGCCGTGTTCGGCGTGGACCAGGCCCTCACCCTGGAGGATGGAGAAGGAGTTCCGGACGGTCATCCGGGACACCCCGTAATGCTCGACCAGCTCCGCTTCTGAGGGAAGCTTCTCCCCTTCCTTGAACCGTCCGCGATCAATGGCCTCACGGAGCTGATCGGCGATCTGTCGGAAGACCGCACGATCGCTCGTGGGGTCGAGGTCTCCGAGGAGACCTGAGGAGAGAGACGGCACGCGTACTCCTTTAGGTGTCTAGACGAGTGGGTGACCTTTGTTGCTACGGTGGAGAGCCTAGCCAGCCGAAGGGTCCCGGGAACCGTGAGCACTGAACGCCCGCATTCCGTGAGCGTCGCCGGAGTGATCGTCGACGACCACGGCCGAGCGCTCTTGATCCAGCGCCGCGACAACGGGCACTGGGAACCTCCGGGTGGCGTTCTCGAACCCGAGGAAACCATCCCCGAGGCCCTTCAGCGCGAGGTTCTCGAAGAGACCGGCATCAAGATCGCGCCATCCGCGACCCTCACCGGCATCTACAAGAACATGAACGGCCTGATCGTCTCCATGGTCTTCCGCTGCGAGGCCGCCGACGGCACGCCCACCACCGGAAGTGAGACCTTCGCGCTGCGCTGGGCCACCCGCGAAGAAGTGATCGAACTCGCCGACGAGGCGTACGCGATCCGCGTCACTGACGCACTCGACGCGGCGAACCCGCCAGCCATCCGCGCCCACGATGGCGTGAAACTCGTCTAGCCCGAACCCGCTGCACATGGCGGCCTACCTGCATAAAGGAACTTGTATGCACGAGTATACGAGCACCGCGAAGGTTTGGGGACTCACTTGCCCAGGATTCCCGGAAGAGGTGAGCCGGGCCCGCCGCTGGGCGCAGGACATCCTGCGGAATTCCCCGTTCGCGGACGACGCGGCGGTGATCGTCGCCGAGCTGGGCACGAACGCGATCCTGCACACCGCCAGCGGCCGGGAATCCGGCAGCTTCCATCTGGCACTCGCGGTATCGCCCCAGGTGGTCGCTCTGTCCGTCACGGACGAGGGCGGCAGCGCCGGCACGCCCAGACTCGCACCCCTGAGCGACGACGCCGAGAACGGCCGAGGACTGGGGATGGTCAGCGAACTCGCCCACCGCATGGTCATCCAAGCCACCCAGGGCGGTCACACCGTCACCGCGGAACTCCTCACCGAGCCGAATCTCAGCGCCCGGCAGTGAACTCCCGCCCGCGACACGGCTACTGGTGCGAATGCCACGCCCAGTACCTCGCCGCCCCGGAGGAACCACCGGCACTCATGGGCGCCTTCGACGCCTACACCGCCGCCCAGGCCACCAACTGGATCACCGTCAGCCTCCATACCATCGCGCCGGCCCTGGACCCACACGCATCCCGGGCCGCTTCAGCGTGGCTCCAGGAGGGGCACATCGACACCCTCCAGGCCCTCTTGCGGGGCGAGCCCTGCACCATCGCCCTCACCCAGGCCACGACCCACATCACCTGGACCATCCGCCCGGTCCTCTACCTCCCCCTGGCCCACTCCCGGCAGGACAACTTCCATCCCCACACCCCGAACTGAGTTACAACTTTCTCTACTGGTTCAAGGCGCCTCGCTCCGCTCGCCGCGCACGGCCCGGCTCCCCGCCGGGCCCGCCGCTCCTGTCTCCGCCCCGCTCCGGTCCCGGCGCCGCCGGCCGCGCAGGGCGACAGCACGCGAGAACAGGGAGAAACCCTCTGTGGCCGGGGCGGTCGGCTCCACGGCTTTAGGCAGCCACCATGGGGCGAGCCTCCAAGATCGGGGCCCACATCGTGCCATTGCGGGCAGGTCCACAGACCGCCCGATTCGCTGGAAGCTTACGGGCCCCGATCTCTCGCCCCATGGCAGCTCCCGCCCAAAGCCGCTCCGCCGGCCTCTTTCGCCAAACCTCAAACGATCATTGATGCATCGCTGTAACCTTCCGCACCATGACTAACGAGCAACCCGTCGGGTTCTGGAGTTATACGCATCGCGACAATGATCTCGACAGAGGTCGCATCGTACGCCTGTCCGGTCAAATTGCCAGTTCGTTCGAGATCATCACTGGCGAGCCTCTCGAAATCTTCCTCGACAAGAATTCACTCGACTGGGGCGAAGCTTGGCGGATGCGACTGGACTCCGCATTGACCAGCACTACGTTCCTGATTCCGATCGTGACACCTAAGTTCCTCATGAGCCAGGAATGCAGGCGCGAGGTGATTACATTCGCTGGACACGCCGCCAGTCTCGGCCTAGATGAGCTTTTGCTTCCCATTCACTATGTGAATGTTCCTCAGCTCACACAGAGAGCAGAGGAGTGCCCCGCCGACGAGGTTGTAGAGCTCATCGCAAAGCGACAGTGGGTAGATTGGCGCGACCTGCGCCTAGAGGATGAAGATTCACCGGCGTATCGCAAAGCAGTCCATAAACTCGCTCAATGGCTTGCCAAAATCCTCGACGCGACGCCTCCTGCTACTCCTGTCGCGATCCCTCCAACAAACCAGGACAACGAAGAGCCGCCCGGATTTCTTGAGATCATGACTGAGATGGAGGCAGCTCTCCCAGCATGGTTCGAAACGGTCCAGCAGTTCGCGGAGACTATCTCTCGCATCGGGGAAGAATCGACTTGGGCCTCAGATGAGATTGCGACCTCCGATAAAAGAGGCGGGGGATTCACTGGCCGAATGCACGTGACCGAGGAGCTGGCGTCGCGACTCACTGAACCAGTGGAGAAAGTCGATACTCTTGGAGCCAAATATTGGGCTGAACTAGCCGCGATCGACCCCGGCGTGATTGGGATAATTCGACAGGCATCCGAAGGCAACCTATCCACCGAAGACAGGAAAGTAACTCGCGCATTCTTCAAGGAAGTCAAGGGCCTGGCGGACACAACGGCCGTGACAACGTCTCAACTCCAAATCTTTTCAGACAGCATGGCGGGCGCTGCACAAGGAAGCCGTCGACTCAGGCCGCAATTTAAGATCATTCAGGCAGCGGTACAGAAGGTCATCGACAGCCAGACGATCATCAGCGAGTGGAGTCGCATGATCAATGACGTCGATCTCGGCGACGATGACCAACAGTAGCCAGCCATGGGTAGGCGTATCGCCCGTGTAAATGAGTTGAAGCGCGCCACTCCCGTGCACCGAAACCGGCCGGCCGGTGAGTGTCTAACTGCGTGACAACGCCTACGCACACCGGCGAACAGGCATGGACGCCTGCGGACTATCAGCACGGGTGAGAGCCACACCAGCCCAAGGCAGCGCCCACACCCGGGTTGCTTCGGGACGAAGAGGTCGTGGGTTCAAATCCCGCCACCCCGACAGCTGAAACACCAGGTCAGGGGCCTGATCCGCGAGAGCGGGTCGGGCCTCTGATTCGTTTCCCGGGTCTCTTGGGAGCCGTTTGGGAGCCGACCTCCCGAGGCGGCTCCCAGGAAGGCAGGCCCGAGACGGACACCCCGCCAAGAAACCCGCGCCCGCTGTCAGTGGTGTCGTCTAGCGTTGAACCACACTGTCCCTAGGAGATCAGGTTGGCCGGGTTCATCGACAAACGGGCGATCGAGAAGATGCAGAAGGAGATCGCCAAAGAGTTCAAACGGGCGAACCGCAAGCATCCTGTACGCATACCTGTCGAGATCGAGCCACCGGCCGTGGGGGCGCTCACCCTCTCCAGCGCAAGCGGCATCGAAAGCGATCCACACCTTTCCCGCCTGGTGCTCTGGCTACAGGAGTCCGCCCAACAACATCCTGGCCATTATCTGGATGTGTCCGCCTTCGTCGAGCGGGAAGGACTCCCGGTCGAAGAGAGCGACAACATGGCGCTGCAGTTGGAGAACCTTGGGCTCGTAACGATCGCACGGAGCCTCGCCGGTGGGCTCTCCGAAGTCCATCCGACTGAGGACGGCCTCCTGGAGGCACGCCGTCTGACTGCCTTGCGCGCCGATATGGTCGAGCGCTTCGGACATGCCTGTGACGTGCTGTTGCGATGGGTTCTGCGAGTAGGCGGAAGGCAGACCGCCGTGCCAGTTCCGGGGTTCCTGGAGGACCCACTGTGCAGCTTCGCCGGAGACCCCCTGTCGGAGGATGAGGTCCTCGGCGCGCTCGACTACCTGGCCGAACACGACCTCGCGATACGCACAGTCGCGGACGCCGGGGTCATGGCCGCGATCACTTCTCAGGGCACCCGCTGCGTACTCTCCGGAGGCACCGTGAACGACCATCTCAACCGGCAGTCGACCAGCGGCAACACGTACAACATCAGCAATGCCCATGGCTTTGTCGCTGGTGCCCAGCAGCACGTCGTCCAGAACAACAGCTTCGGGTTGGACGCGTCCAAGCTCGCAGAGTTCGCGCAGCAGGTCCGACAGTTCACACCAAGCCTTGGCCTCTCCGAGGAGGAACAGGGGCAGCTGATCTTGGATGCGGAGGTGCTGGAGGAAGCAACTTCCACCGAGGCGCCCGAACCGGGTCGCGTACGCGCAGCGTTCGACAGGCTGAACACGACCCTCACCGCAATAGGGACGGTATCCCCCGGCCTGACCATGCTCGTTGGCGCAGGGCAGAGCGCATTCCAAGCAGTGTTCGGCGCCTGACCCTCCGGGAGCCGGTGGCGAGACCAGCTCCCGGAGTTCGTTCAGCCGCGAACAGCTAGCCGGGCGCGCAGGAGGTCGTTGAGCACGCGCACCGGCGACGTCGGGCACATCGCGAGCCGGGCGTCGAGCGCGGCTTCCCACCGCTCGGTCAGGCTCAGCACGAGGCGCCGGCGCATGCCCGGGGTGACGTGGGGGAAGTAGCCCACCTTCGTGGAGACCGTGAGCCTCGGCAGGAGATCACCGGCTGTCCGCGCCAGGACGGTGTGCGAGTGGAAGCCGCAGCGGCTGACCTCTTTGCGTGACTATCCGCGCGGCCAGGGCTCCGGACCGGCCTTGAAGGTGCCGTCCCAGACCGGCCCCCGGTCAGTGACGGCCCACCCGGAATGCCCGGCCAGGTGTCCGGTCCCGTCGATCGGGGCCCCTTCGGCCGGGAGCGGCGACTCGAAGCCGTGTCCCGGGCCGCGCGGGGCGTCGGGGCGGGTTTCGGGGTGGGATGGGATCGTGCGGTCATGGGCGAACTGGTTGAGCATGTCGATGAGCACGACCGCGTGCTGGGGGTCATCGAGCGGGACGAGGCGGTGCGGGAGAACCGGCTGCATCGCATCGCGGCGACGATCTGTCGTGATCGCGAGGGCCGCGTCCTGGTGCTGCGGCGGAGCGGGGCGCTGGCGCGGTTTCCGGGGTACTACGACGCGATGGTCGGTGGGGCCGTGGACGTGGGCGAGTCGTATGAGGAGGCGGCGGTACGGGAGTTGGGGGAGGAGCTGGGTGTCCGGGCGCCGGTGCGGTTTCTGTTCAAGCTGCTTTTCCGGGAGGGGATCAGCCCCATATGGCTCGGGGTGCATGAGGCCGCCGTGACGGAGGCCGTGGTTCCGGACTCGGGTGAGATCGACTGGTACGACTGGCTGACGCTGGACGAACTGCGCGCGGTCCTCGATGCGTGGTGCTTCGTTCCGGGAGGGCGGGAGGCTCTGCGCCGGTATGTGAGGTCCTGACCGCGGAGCGGGGCGGGGCACTACGGCACAGGGAGTCATGGCGCGGGTGGGCCACGCGCTGGATCTCGCGGAGGGGGCGATGTGGTGGGTGATGCGGGGGAGCACTTCCGGAGCGGGCCGCGCGCCGTCCACACCCCCGGATGAGGCCGGGGCCCGCTCAGGGCGCCGGGACCGCGTGGGCGGTCACGGTGCGGAAGACCGCTTCGAGGGCGTCGAGTTCGGGGTCGTCGAAGTGGGTGTCGATCCGGCCCTTGGTGTTGAAGAGCTGGTTCCGGAAGAGGTCGCGCAGCTCGATGGAGCCGTTGGCCTCCAGGTAGCGGACCATCAGGGCGACGAGGTCGCGCTGGCGGGCGCTGAGGTCGCGGCCTTCGTGGAAGGCGGCGAGGGCGGACCGGGCGGCCTGGCGGTCCAGGCCGCCGATGCGGCGGAGGCAGAGGCCGAGGCCGCCGGGGGCGCTCCGGGTCCGGGCGAGGTCGTCGGGGGAGGCGACGGCCTCGGCGAGGAGGAGCGCCTCCAGACCGGTGAGGTCCTGGGCGGTGATCTGGACGTTGTGGTGGAGCCGGTGGAGCACCGGGTGGTCCCGGTGGCGCTGGAGGAAGGTGCGGGCGCGGCGGTGGAAGCGTTCCTCGTCGGTGCCGATGGGAAGGCCGCTGACCTCGACCTCGGTGAGATGGCCGTGGTTCTCGGCTATGTCGGTGTAGACAATGCGGCGCGCGGCGGGGCCGTCGACCAGCCGGATCAGGCCGCGCAGCCGGCGGCGCACCAGTTCGAGGGCCGGGGCGGTGACACCGTGCCACCAGGTGTCGTCGGTGAGCGACTCCAGCAGGCCGGCGCGGTCCCGGACCGCCGGGATGCTTCCGGCCTTGCCGAGGAGGTCGCGGGCGATGTCCTGGACGCGGTCGCGCAGCCGGGTGTACTCGGCGCCGCCTTCGAGGGCGGCGAGCTGGAGGGTGTGGAGGGTGAGGTCGAAGCGCTTGGCCTCCTCGCCCCGGTCCTCGCCGGCCGGCCAGTGGTCGGAGGGCAGGCCGAGGAGGGTCTCGCCGAGGACGGCCGCCGACGCGTCGTCGACACGGTGCCAGGCGGTGAAGTCGCCGCCCCAGGTCTCGACCTCGCGGCGGTGGGGGCGTACGAGGAAGTTGTCGGCGTTCATGCCGCGCACGGTGGCGTGCAGCCGGTGGGCGAGGGACCAGCGCAGGGCGGCCTCGCTGTCGATGGCGTCCGGACCCGCGTCGTCGGCCGGGTCGGGGGCCCGGCGGCGGTCGAGGGCGCGGATCAGCTCCAGCTCGCGCGCGAGGATGCGTTCGGTGAGCGCGGGTGACCTGCGGGCGGTGGCGCGGTCCAGTTCCTGGTTGAAGAAATCGGCGTTCCCGCAGAGGTCGAGGACATGGAAGCCGTCCTTGTGGCGGCCGGGGCCGTGGACGTCCTCGCAGAGGCGGGTGCCCCGGCCGAGCATCTGCCAGAACTTGGTACGGGAGTAGACCGGCTTGAACAGGACGAGGTTGAGCACCTCGGGCACATCGATGCCGGTGTCGAGCATGTCGACGGAGATGGCGATGTCGGGGGCCTTCGCCGGGTCCGAGAAGTCGTCGATGAGCTGCTGGGCGTACTTCTCGCGGTACGTGATGACACGGGCGTCCCGGCCCGCGCCCCGCGGGTAGTGGAGGTTGAGGCGCTCCTCGATGAAGTGGGCGTGGTCGTTGTTCTTGGCGAAGACGATCGTCTTGCCGATGCGGTCGCCGCCCTCGACCCGCAGACCGTGGGTCATCAGGACCTCAAGGGCCTTGTCGACGGTGGGTGCGTTGAAGAGGAAGCGGTTGACCTGGTCGGCGGTGACCTCGTCGGGAATCCGGCCGTCCTCGGTCCACTCCAGGCTGTCCCAGGCCTCCTTCTGCTCCTCGGTGAGGTCGGCGTACCGGAAGCCGCGCTTCAGCGAGTCGAAGGGGACGTCCACGACGGTGGGGCGCACCAGGAAGCCGTCGTTGGCGGCGTCCTCCAGGCCGTAGGAGTCGGTGGGGACGCCGTCCTCCAGCTGGAAGAGCTGGTAGGTGTTGCGGTCGACATCGTCCTTGGGGGTGGCGGTGAGGCCGAGGAGGAGCGCGTCGAAGTACGTGAAGAGGCGGCCGTAGGTGTCGTACACGGAGCGGTGGGCCTCGTCGATGACGACGAGGTCGAAGAAGCCGGGGCCGAAGCGGCGCCGGCCGTCCTCGGTCACCTCGTCGACCAGGTTCATCATCGTCGGGTAGGTGGAGACGAAGACCCGGCCGTCGGTCCGCTTCTCGGTGAGCAGATTGACCGTCGGGGTGTGCTCCAGATGCTCGTTGAAGGCGCGGACGGCCTGGTTGACGAGGGCCTGGCGGTCGGCGAGGAAGAGGATGCGGCGGGCCCAGCCGGCCTTCTGGAGCAGATCGGCCAGGGCGACGGTGGTACGGGTCTTGCCGGTGCCGGTGGCCATCACCAGCAGGGCCCTGCGCCGGTTCTCCTGCTCGAAGGTCTCGCCGACGCGCTGGATGGCGTGCAGTTGGTAGGGGCGGCCCGCGATCTCCCGGTCGGCGTTGGCCGCCTTGAGCGCGCGGCGCCCGGCCCGCTGGCGGATCAGCCAGTGCAGCTCGTCCTTGGTGCGGAAGCCCTGGACCCGGCGGGGCGGGTAGCCGTTGCCGTCGTCCCAGAGCCAGGTCTCGTAGCCGTTGGTGCAGTGGATGACCGGGCGCTGGTGGTACACCGCCTCCAGGGCGTCCGCGTACAGCTCGGCCTGGCGCCGGCCGCTTCTGGCGTCGGTACGGGTGCGTTTGGCCTCGACGATGCCGAGGGGCTTCCCGTCGTCGCCCCAGAGGACGTAGTCGACACGGCCCCTGCCGGAGGGGCTGATCCCGCCGGGCTCGCCGGTGACGGGGAACTCTCGGTCCCGGTCGTCGCCGAGGTCCCAGCCCGCTTCCTTGAGGAGGAGGTCGACGAAGAGGTCGCGGGTGGCGGACTCGTCGTAGTCGTGGGTGTCGGGGCGGGTCTCGTTGGCGGTGCGGAGCGCGGCGGTACGGGTGCGCAGCTCGGCCAGCTCCGCTTCGAGCCGCTTGCTCCGCGCGCGGGCCTCGGCCAGTTCCCGGGCCTCCCGTTCCCGGCGGGCGCGGTCCCGCTCCCCTTCCCGCTCCAGCTCGGCCCGGCGGCTGGCCGGTGCGCCGGCCGGGTGGGGGCGGGGGATGAGCCCGCTGTCGAACCGGCCGCCCGGCGCGGGGGCCCGGTCCGGGTCGGCGGTGTAGGCGCGGGCGAACCAGTACAGGATGTGGAACAGCTCGCCGGCGGTCCGCACCGCGTCCCGGGCGGGGACGGGTGCCGCCCGGTGCACGGCGTTGTTGCCCTGGCGGCGGACGAGGTCCATCTTCGCGGTGACCGCGGGGCCGGCGAGGGCGCGCAGCCCCGGGTCGTGGAGGAGCGCGCCGAGGTCGCTCCGGTGCGGGGGTGTGAGGGCCGCGTCGTGCTCGTACATCCAGTGGACGGCCAGTTCGAGGGCGCGGCGGGCGTAGAAGCAGGAGGCGCGCGGGTCGGCGTGGGCGAGGCGCTCGGCGCGCAGGGCCTCGCCGTGGAGGGCGGGCCAGGGGGCGAGGAGGAAGGCGAAGTTGCTCGCGGGGGGCTGTGGGCGGGGCGGGCGGGGTGCGGCGGGCGCGGGCGCGCCCGGGGCGGCGCCGGGGCCGCCGGGGAGACCGGTGGGGCCGCCGGGGAGACCGGCGGGCAAGCCCGGAGCGCCTGCTGCTGCTGACATTTCCGCTGACATGTCGGTGGTTCCCCCCGTGGTCGTGCTAGGCAGTCGGCTCCAGGAGGGCGCCGGCGAAGGCACGGTGCTGGAGCGAGATGAAGAGGTCATCGAGCGCGGTGAGCTGCTCCTCGTGGATCTTCCGTTCGGCCTCGATCCCGGCGACCCTGCGGGCGAACTCCCGCTGGAGCCCCGGTGGCGGCAGCAGCACCTTGAGCCGGGCGAGCCCGTCCCCGTCGAGCCGGGTGGTGCCGTGCGCGGCCTGGGAGACCTGGCTCAGGGCGTGGGCCTTCTGCGCGCGCAGGCAGTGGGCGAGGAACTGCGGGTCGAGACCGGCTCCGGCGCCCTTGGGGATGAGTGCCTTGAGGTCCTGGTTGACCGTGGCGGGGACCCTGAGCACACAGACGGGGAAGGAGTGCGCCAGGATCATGCCGCGCACCACGATCGCGACGGTGTCCGCCGGCAGCAGCCGCAGCGCGGTCAGCTCGGGGACCTCGGGGCTGATGGTGTCGCGGGAGGTGAAGAGATCGGGCCTCTTCATGTCCTTGGCGCTGAACCACGGGAGGTCCCCCTCCCAGTGGGAGGGGACGGACTTGGAGGGCGTACCCCCGCTGTGGCTGTGGCAGACCTCCGTCAGCGCGTGCTGCGGGAACCCCTTCGGGTTTCCCACCGGGTCGCCGAAGAGGTCGAGGAAGACGGAGCCGGGCAGCTCGCCGAGGAGCGCGATGGCCTCCCGGCGCGCGGCCCGCAGCGCCTCCGCCTCGTCCAGCAGGGCGGCGATGTACCGCTGCTCGGCGAGGGGCGGCAGCGGCACCTCGAAGGCGGCGAGCTTCTTCTTGTTGAGGTTCTTGCCCATGGCGGCGTCGTCCGCCTCCCGCAGCAGGTCGGCGCAGCGCAGGGCCCAGTAGAGGAAGTCGCCGTGGACCCGGGAGGCGTCCTTGACCGGGAGTGCGGCGATGGCCTCGTTGGTGTACATCGGGACGCGGGCGAACCCCACCTTGCCGACGCTGAGCTTGAAGCTCAGCAGCAGGGTGCCGGGGGCGACCAGCCGGCCCGCCGGGCCCTCGGCTGCCAGGGCGGTGACCCCCTCCTTGGTGCGGGAGAGGTCGCGGCCGTCGTTCATGTCGGCAATGGAGAGCCAGGGCAGATCGCCGCCCCAGTAGCGCCGCTCGGCCCGGGGGGGCGTACGCCCGATGGAGATGTCGCAGAGCTCGCCGAGGGGCACACCGGGCCAGCCGCCCGCGCTCACGACAGCATCTCCTTGAGCCTCGCGGTGCCCGCCTCGATCTCCTTGTTGAGCCGCTCCAGGCCGGTCAGCAGCTCCAGCGGGGGCCTGGTCACGACCTCCGCGTGGACCACTTCGCGGTAGCGGTTGAGGGAGAGGTCGTACCCCTGGGCGACGATGTCGGCGCGGGGGACGCAGAAGCTCTGCTCGGTGCGGGCGCGGGCCCGCTCGTCGCCCTCGCGGCGGCGCCAGCGGGCGAGGACGTCCGGGAGGTTGTTCCGGCGGTGCCCGTCGGCGCCGAGATCCGTGGCGCGGACGCCGAGCCGGTCGTCGGCGAGGAGCGGGGTCCGCTTGTCGTCGAGGCTGTAGCCGTCGGCCTGGACGTCGTAGAACCAGACGTCGTCGGTGCCGCCGGAGTCGGTCTTGGTGAAGAGGAGGATCGCGGTGGAGACGCCCGCGTACGGCTTGAAGACGCCGGAGGGGAGTTTGACGACCGCGTCGAGCTTCTGCTCCTCGACCAGGGTGCGGCGCAGCTCCCGGTGGGCGTTGGTGGAGCCGAAGAGGACTCCGTCGGGGACGATCACCGCGGCCCGGCCGCCCGGCTTGAGCAGCTTGAGGAAGAGCGCGAGGAAGAGCAGCTCGGTCTTCTTGGTCTTGACGGCCTTGCGCAGGTCGGATGCGGTGGTCTCGTAGTCCAGGCTGCCCGCGAAGGGCGGGTTGGCGAGGATCAGGGAGTACCGGTCGGTCTCCTCGCCCGCGCTCTGGGAGAGGGAGTCGCGGTAGCGGATGTCCGGGCTCTCGACATCGTGCATCAGCATGTTCATGGAGCCGATGCGCAGCATGGTCGAGTCGAAGTCGAAGCCGTGGAACATGTCGTGGTTGAAGTGGTGCAGCAGCCGCGCGTCGAGCAGGGCGTCCTCGTGCTGGTGCTTGACGTACTCAGCGGCGCCGACGAGATAGCCGGCCGTGCCGCAGGCCGGGTCGCAGATGGTGTCCCGGAGGTTGGGCTCGGTCATCTCGACCATCAGCTGGATGATGTGCCGGGGGGTGCGGAACTGGCCGTTCTGCCCCGCTGTGGCGATCTTGCCGAGCATGTACTCGTAGAGATCGCCGTTGGTGTCCTTGTCGTGCATGGGGATGTCCCCCAGCAGCAGGACCACCCGGGCGAGCAGATTGGGCGTGGGGATGGTGAAGCGGGCGTCCTTCATGTGGTGCGAGTAGGTGGAGCCCTCGCCGCCCAGGGTGCGCAGGTAGGGGAAGACGCCATCGGCGACCGTGGCGAACATCTCCGCCGGGTCGATGTCCTTGAAGTTCTTCCAGCGGTACGCCTGCTGCCCGGTGTCGAAGAACGGGCTGCTGTCGGGCTCGATGCCGCGCCGGGCGAGGCTGTCCTTCGTGGTCTGGAGCTCGTCGAGGCGGCGGATGAACAGCAGGTAGGTGATCTGCTCCATGACCTCGACGGGGTTGGAGATACCACCCGACCAGAACGCGTCCCAGACGCGGTCCACCTTGCTCTTCAGCTCACCGGTAATCACAGCAGGAATCGTACTGCCCGGCACTGACAGGACCCGGCGCCGCGGCAGGACCCGGCGCCCCGACAGAGCCCGGTACGGCCGAGGACCGCGCGGCGCCGCGACAGGACCCCGTACCGAATCCGGGGTCCTGCCGCGGCGGGGCCGGTCAGTCGTCGGCGCCGGCCTCCAGATCGCCCTCGGTCTCCAGATAGACCTGCCGCAGCGCTTCGAGCACCGCCGGGTCGGGCTTGGCCCACATCCCCCGCGACTCCGCCTCCAGGAGCCGTTCGGCGATGCCGTGCAGGGCCCAGGGATTCGCCTCCTGGAGGAAGGCCCGGTTCTCCGGGTCCAGGACGTAGGTCTGGGTGAGCTTGTCGTACATCCAGTCCGCGATCACGCCGGTCGTGGCGTCGTAGCCGAAGAGGTAGTCCACGGTCGCGGCCAGCTCGAAGGCGCCCTTGTAGCCGTGGCGGCGCATCGCCTCGATCCACTTGGGGTTGACCACCCGGGCCCGGAAGACCCGGGAGGTCTCCTCCACCAGGGTGCGGGTGCGGACCGTCTCCGGGCGGGTGGAGTCGCCGATGTACGCCTCCGGGGCGGTGCCCCGCAGCGCGCGCACCGTGGCGACCATGCCCCCGTGGTACTGGAAGTAGTCGTCCGAGTCCGCGATGTCGTGCTCGCGGGTGTCCGTGTTCTTGGCGGCCACCGCGATGCGCTTGTACGCGGTCTCCATCTCGCTCCGCGCGGGCCTGCCGTCCAGCTCACGGCCGTACGCGTAGCCGCCCCACACCGTGTACACCTCCGCCAGATCGGCGTCGGTGCGCCAGTCGCGGGAGTCGATGAGCTGGAGCAGCCCCGCGCCGTAGGTGCCGGGGCGGGAGCCGAAGATACGGGTGGTGGCGCGCCGCTCGTCGCCGTGCTCGGCCAGGTCGGCCCGGGTGTGGGCGCGGACGTAGTTGGACTCGGCGGGCTCCTCCAGACGGGCGGCCAGCCGTACGGCGTCGTCCAGCAGCCCGATGGTGTGCGGGAAGGCGTCCCGGAAGAAGCCGGAGATCCGCAGGGTGACATCGACCCGGGGGCGGCCCAGCTCGGCGAGCGGGACGGCCTCCAGACCGGTGACCCGGCGGGAGGCGTCGTCCCAGACCGGGCGGACGCCCAGCAGGGCGAGCGCCTCGGCGACGTCGTCGCCGGCCGTGCGCATCGCGCTCGTGCCCCACAGGGAGAGGCCGACGGAGGTGGGCCACTCCCCGTTGTCGGTGCGGTAGCGCTCCAGGAGGGAGTCCGCCAGCGCCTGGCCGGTCTCCCAGGCGAGCCGGGAGGGGACGGCCTTGGGGTCGACGGAGTAGAAGTTGCGGCCGGTCGGCAGGACGTTGACCAGACCGCGCAACGGGGAGCCGGAGGGGCCGGCCGGGACGAAGCCCCCGTTGAGGGCGTGGACGGTGTGGTCCAGCTCGGCGGTGGTGGCGGCGAGGCGCGGCACGACCTCGCGGGCCGCGAAGAGGAGGATGTCGCGGATCTCCCCGCTCTGGTCCGCCGGGACGGCGGCGGGGTCCCAGCCCGCGTCGTCCATCGCCTGGACCAGGGCGCGGGCCCGCTCCTCCGCCTCGTCGGCGGTGGTGCGGGTGGCGGCCGACTCGTCGAGGCCCAGCGCCTCGCGCAGGCCCCGCAGCGCCGTCGTGCCGCCCCAGATCTGGCGGGCGCGCAGGATCGCGAGCACGAGGTTGACCCGGTCGGCGCCGGCGGGCGCCGCGCCCAGGACGTGCAGGCCGTCGCGGATCTGGGCGTCCTTGATCTCGCAGAGCCAGCCGTCGACGTGGAGCAGGAAGTCGTCGAAGCCGTCGTCCTCGGGCCGGTCCTCCAGACCCAGGTCGTGGTCGAGCTTCGCGGCCTGGATCAGGGTCCAGATCTGGGCGCGGATAGCGGGGAGCTTCGCCGGGTCCATGGCGGAGATCTGGGCGTACTCGTCCAGCAACTGTTCCAGCCGGGCGATGTCGCCGTAGGAGTCCGCCCGCGCCATCGGCGGCACCAGGTGGTCGATGAGGGTGGCGTGGACCCGGCGCTTGGCCTGGGTGCCCTCGCCGGGGTCGTTGACGAGGAAGGGGTAGACCAGCGGGAGGTCGCCGAGCGCGGCGTCGGGGCCGCAGGCGGCGGAGAGGCCGGCGTTCTTGCCGGGCAGCCACTCCAGGTTGCCGTGCTTGCCGAGGTGGATCATCGCGTCGGCGCCGAAGCCGCCGTCCGCGCGGCCGGCGGCTATCCAGCGGTAGGCGGCGAGGTAGTGGTGCGAGGGCGGCAGATCGGGGTCGTGGTAGATCGCGATCGGGTTCTCGCCGAAGCCGCGCGGCGGCTGGATGAGGATGAGCAGATTGCCCCGGCGCAGGGCCGCGAGGACGATGTCGCCCTCGGGGTTGGCGCCGCGGTCGACGAACATCTCGCCGGGCGGCGGGCCCCAGTGCTCCTCGACCTGTTCGCGCAGGGCGGCCGGCAGGCCCGCGTACCAGCGCCGGTAGTCGGCGGCGGGGATGCGGACGGGGTTGCGGGCGAGCTGCTCGTCGGTGAGCCACTCCCGGTCGTGGCCGCCCGCCTCGATCAGGGCCCGGATCAGCTCGTCGCCGTCGCCGGAGACCAGTCCCGGAATCTCCTCCTCCGGCCCGAAGTCGTACCCCTCGGCGCGCAGCCGGCGCAGCAGGGCGACGGCGCTGGCGGGGGTGTCGAGACCGACGGCGTTGCCGATGCGGGAGTGCTTGGTCGGGTACGCGGAGAGCACCAGCGCGATCCGCTTCTCCCCGGCGGGGATGTGGCGCAGCCGGGCGTGGCGCACGGCGATGCCCGCGACGCGGGCGGCGCGCTCGGGGTCGGCGACATAGGCGGGCAGCCCGTCCTCGTCGATCTCCTTGAAGGAGAACGGGACGGTGATCAGCCGGCCGTCGAACTCGGGGACGGCGATCTGGCTGGCGGCGTCCAGCGGGGAGACGCCCTCGTCGTTCTCCTCCCAGGCGGTGCGCGAGCCGGTCAGGCAGAGCGCCTGGAGGATGGGGACGTCGAGGCCGGTGAGGGCGCCCGCGTCCCAGGACTCGTCGTCGCCGCCCGCCGACGCCTCGGCCGGGCGGGTGCCGCCGGCCGCGAGCACGGTGGTGACGATCGCGTCGACCGGGCGCAGGGCCTCGATCAGCTCGGGCTCGGGGGCCCGCAGGGAGGCGACGTACAGCGGCAGGGCGCGCGCGCCCGCGTCCTCGACGGCCGAGCAGAGGGCGTCGATGAAGGCGGTGTTCCCGCTCATGTGGTGGGCGCGGTAGTAGAGGACGGCGACCGTGGGGGCGCCGTCCCCGCCCTGCCGGGCGGTGCGCTCCAGGGGGCCCCAGGTGGGGGCGGGGGCGGGGGGTTCGAAGCCGTGGCCGGTGAGGAGCACGGTGTCGGAGAGGAAGCGGGCGAGCTGTTCCAGGTTGGCCGGGCCGCCGTGGGCGAGATAGGCGTGGGCCTCGGCGGCGAGGCCGACGGGGACCGTGGACGCCTCCATCAACTGGGCGTCGGGGGCCTGCTCACCGGTGAGGACGACCACCGGGAGGCCGCTGGCGAGGAGCTGGTCGAGCCCGTCCTGCCAGGCGCGTATCCCGCCGAGCAGGCGCACGACGACGAGGCCCGCGCCGTCGAGCAGCGCGGGGAGGTCCTCCAGGGGGAGCCGGGAGGGGTTGGCGAAACGGTACGGCACCGGGCCGGCGGCGGCCCGGGCGCTGAGCAGATCGGTGTCGGACGTCGACAGGAGGAGGATCTCGGGGGCGTACGGGGCGGGGGTGGGCTCCCCGGTCCCCCCGGCGGACTGATGCATGCGGCGTCTGGCCTTCCTCGGGGTTTCCGCGCCCCGGGCGGTGTCGGACGGCGGGAGTTCCTGACTCGCCCGACCTGGTGGGCCGGGCTCACAGTGGCGGGACCGCGCCGGAATCGCACCGGGCTTCCTCCCCTGTCGCCGTCGCCGGCGATGACGGACCGGGTGATCCGCTCCTCCGTATCGTAAGGGTCACGCATTCCGTGTGGGACATACGATTTGCGTGATTATCGGTATGCTCGCGGCCATGTCGACGGCCCCCGCCCCCCAACGGGGCCCCCTGGAACGCACCGCCCGGGAGGGCGACGACGCCTGCCCGGGCGCCCTGCGGCTGCACCCGGCGGACGACGGGGCGCTCGCCCGTGTCCGAGTGCCCGGGGGCGTACTGACGGACCGGCAGGCGGACGCGCTGGGCGAGGCGGCCTCCCGGCTCGGCGACGGAGTGCTGCATCTCACGTCCCGGGGGAATGTGCAGCTGCGCGGAGTCGGAGAGGGGTGCGGGCGCGAACTCGCCGCGCTGCTCGACGCCGCCGGGCTGCTGCCCTCGTTCGCGCACGAGCGGGTGCGCAATGTCGTCGCCTCCCCGTTGTCGGGGCTGGACGGGCGGGGCGCGGCCGATGTGCGGCCCTGGCTGACGGAGCTGGACGCGCTGCTGTGCGCGAGCGGCGCGGCGCGCGGGCTGTCGGGGCGGTTCCTGTTCGCGCTGGACGACGGGCGCGGGGATGTGGCGGCGCTCGGCGCCGATGTGACGCTCACGGCGGTGGCCGGGGGCGGGGCGCTGCTGCGCCTGGGGGCGGGGGGCCTCGCGGACGGGGTGCTGCGGCTGCCGGGCGGCGCGGCGGCCCGGGGCGCGCTGCTGGCGGCGGAGTCCTTCCTCGACGCGGCGCGGGGCGCGGCGTGGCGGATGAGCGACCTCCCTGGGCCGGTGGGGGAGCTGGCGGCCGAGGTGGGGAGGCGGCTGGCGGCGGAGGGCGTGGAGGCGGTACGGGAACGGGGCGCGGCTCCCGGGGGCGGCGGGGGGCCCGCGCCCGGGGTGGTCCCGGGCGCGGTGGACGGGCGGGCAGCGCTGTCGGTGCTCGCCCCGTTGGGCCGGATCAGTGCCGCGCAGTGGGAGCTGCTGGCCGGGTGCGCCCGCGCGGACGGCTCCGGGGAGCTGCGGCTGACGCCGTGGCGCGGGGTGGTCGTCCCCGGGGTCGCCGGGGGCCGGGCGCCCGGGCGCCTCGCGGACCTGGCGGCGTCCGGCCTGGTCACCGACCCCGCCTCGCCCTGGGTGGGGGTGGGGGCCTGCATCGGGCGGCCCGGGTGCGCGAAGTCGCTGGCGGATGTGCGGGGGGACGCGGGGGAGGCGGTGGCGGCGGTGGAGGCGGTGCGGGGGCCGGCCGGGGGCGGGCTGCCCGTGTACTGGTCGGGCTGCGAGCGGCGCTGTGGGCGGCCAGCCGCGGATCACGTGGATGTGGTGGCGGGGGTGGGGGGTTATCGGGTGGGGGTCAGGGGGGTGGCGGCCGCGGTGGGGCGGCGCGATCTCCCCACGGCCGTGGAAAGGGCCCGCGCCACGGCCCCCTGATCCCCACCGGCCGCCCGTACCGCCCGGCCCCTCGGGGGCTCGCACCGTGCGGGGTCCTGGTGGCATGGGGGTCTGGCCCGCGGCTGCGGCCCGCAGGATGCGGGTCTCCCGTGGCGCGGGGTCCGTCCTCAAACGCCGGACGGGCTGGGATTGCGCGGGTCTCCCGTCGCACAGGGTCCGTCCTCAAACGCCGGACGGGCTGACATTGCTCGGGCAGCCCGTGGCGCGCGGTCCGCCCTCAAGCTCCCCCGGAGCTGCCCCCGGGAGCTGCCCCCGGACAGGCTGGGATGGCGCGGATCTCCCGTCGCACAGGGTCCGTCCTCAAACGCCGGACGGGCTGACAATGCTCAGGCAGCCCGTGGCGCGCGGTCCGCCCTCAAGCTCCCCCGGAGCTGCCCCCGGGAGCTGCCCCGGGAGCTGCCCCCGGACAGGCTGGGATGGCGCGGATCTCCCGTCGCACAGGGTCCGTCCTCAAACGCCGGACGGGCTGACAATGCTCGGGCAGCCCGTGGCGCGCGGTCCGCCCTCAAGCTCCCCCGGAGCTGCCCCCGGACGGGCTGGAAAACACTGGCCCGGGGCAGGCACCACACCCAGCCCCGCCGGCGACCTGAGCAACCCCCAGCCCCGCCGGCGATTGAGGCGCGGGGGCTCGGGGGCAGGCCCCCGACCGCGGCCCGCAGCATGCGGGGCTCCCCTGGCGCGGGGGCCGTTCTCACGCGACGGGCGGGCCGGGATGCACCGGCCCGGGCCAAGCACCACACCCAGCCCCGCCGGCGACCTGAGCAACCCCAGCCCCGCCGGCGATTGAGGCGCGGGGGCCCGGGGTGGTCCCCGGGCGTGAGGGGCACCCCCCTCGCGTGGCGCGCGGAAGGGACCGCCACCATGGCGGTGGCAGAAACACCCGACCCATGAGCGAGAGCGGCGAGAGCGAAGTGTTCGACTACGAGAAGGACGGCGCGTCCATCTACCGCCAGTCCTTTGCCACCATCCGCGCGGAAGCCGACCTCTCCGCCCTCCCCGCCGACATCAGCCAGGTCGCCGTCCGGATGATCCACGCCTGCGGGATGGTCGACCTCGTGCGCGATCTCTCCTACAGCCCGCTGGTGGTGGCCCGGGCCCGGGCCGCGCTGCGGGCCGGGGCGCCCATCCTCTGCGATGTGGCGATGGTCGCCAGCGGGGTGACCCGCAAGCGCCTGCCCGCCGGCAACGACGTGGTCTGCACCCTCTCCGACCCCTCCGTCCCCGCCCTCGCCGCCGAGTTGGGCACGACCCGCAGCGCCGCCGCCCTGGAGCTGTGGCGCGACCGCCTCGACGGCGCGGTCGTCGCCGTCGGCAACGCCCCCACCGCCCTCTTCCGCCTCCTGGAGATGATCGCCGAAGGCGCCCCTCGCCCGGCCGCCGTCATCGGCGTCCCCGTAGGCTTCATCGGCGCCGCCGAGTCCAAGGACGCCCTCGCCGGGCACCCGCTCGGCCTCGACCACCTGGTCGTCCGGGGGCGGCGCGGTGGCAGCGCCATGGCGGCCGCCGCCCTGAACGCGATCGCGAGCGAGGAAGAATGAGCGGCACCACCCCCGGCCGGCTGTACGGAGTCGGACTCGGCCCCGGCGACCCGTCGCTGATGACCCTGCGCGCCGTGGAGATCATCGCCGCGGCCGATGTGATCGCGTACCACAGCGCCCGGCACGGGCGCTCCATCGCCCGCTCCATCGCCGAGCGCCACATCCGCGCCGACCACATCGAGGAGGCACTGGTCTACCCGGTCACCACCGAGACCACCGACCACCCGGGCGGCTACCGGGGCGCGATGGAGGAGTTCTACACCGAGGCCGCGGCCCGGCTCGCCGTCCATCTCGACGCGGGCCGCACGGTCGCGGTGCTCGCGGAGGGCGACCCGCTCTTCTACGGCTCGTACATGCATATGCACAAGCGGCTCGCGGGCCGCTACGACACCGAGGTCGTCCCGGGTGTCACCTCGGTGAGCGCGGCGGCGGCCCGGCTCGGGGCCCCGCTCGCGGAGGCCGGGGAGGTGCTGACGATCCTCCCGGGCACGCTGCCCGAGGAGGAGCTGACGGCCCGGCTGGCCGCCACCGACTCGGCGGTCGTGATGAAGCTGGGGCGCACGTTCCCGAAGGTGCGCCGGGCGCTGGAGCGCGCGGGCCGGCTCGACGACGCCCGTTACGTGGAGCGCGCGACCATGGCCGGGGAGCGCACCGCCGAGCTGGCCGGGGTGGACCCGGACTCGGTCCCGTACTTCTCGGTGGCCGTGCTGCCGAGCCGGGTGGACGCCGCGCCTCCGGTACGGGAGCGGGGCGAGGTCGTCGTCGTCGGCACCGGTCCCGCCGGGCCGCTGTGGCTGACCCCGCAGTCGCGGGGCGCGCTCGCCGGGGCCGACGACCTGGTGGGCTACACGACCTATCTGGACCGGGTGCCGGAGCGGAGCGGCCAGCGGCGGCACGGCTCGGACAACAAGGTCGAGGCGGAGCGCGCCGAGTTCGCGCTCGATCTGGCGCGGCGCGGCCGGCGGGTGGCGGTGGTGTCCGGCGGGGACCCGGGGGTCTTCGCGATGGCGACGGCGGTGCTGGAGGCCGCGGCCCGGCCGGAGTACGCCGAGGTGCCGGTGCGGGTGCTGCCCGGGGTGACCGCGGCGAACGCCGCCGCCGCCGCAGCGGGCGCCCCTCTCGGCCACGACTACGCCACGATCTCGCTCTCCGACCGGCTCAAGCCGTGGGAGGTCATCGCCGGACGGCTGCGCGCCGCCGCGGCGGCGGACCTGGTCCTGGCCCTGTACAACCCGGGCTCGCGCAGCCGGAACTGGCAGGTGGGCAAGGCCCGCGAGCTGCTGCTGGAGTTCCGGTCACCGGACACCCCGGTGGTGGTCGGGCGCGATGTCGGCGGCCCGGAGGAGAGCGTGCGGACGGTGCCGCTGGGCGAGCTGGACCCGGCCGAGGTGGATATGCGGACCATCCTGCTGATCGGGTCGTCGCAGACCCGGACCGCGCGGCGCGGCGACGGCGACGGCGAGCGGATCGTCTGGACGCCCAGGCGGTACCCGGAGAAGTGACCGGGGTCCGCCGTTCACCCGGCCAGGTGCGCCAGGACCCAGCGGGCCGCCCCCTCGGGGTCCGGCACCACGGGGACCCCGGCCGGGACGGGCGGGCGGCGGACGACGACCACCGGCATCCCCGCCTCCCGGGCGGCGGTGAGCTTGGGCGCGGTGGCCGCTCCCCCGCTGTCCTTGGTCACCAGCACGTCCGGGCGGTGCCGGGCGAGCAGCTCGCGCTCCCCCTCCAGGGTGAACGGACCCCGGTCGAGCAGCACCTCCATCCGCGCCGGACGCGGCCCTTCCGGAGGGTCGACGGAGCGTACGAGGAACCAGAGGCCGTCGCAGCCCGCGAAGGCCCCGAGCCCCATGCGCCCGGTGGTCAGAAAGACCCGCCGCCCGAGGGCGGGAAGCAGGCCGGCGGCCTCCTCCAGGGAGTCCGCGAGATGCCAGAGCCCGCCGGATGAGGCCCCCGCCGTCCCGCCGTCCGCGCTCCCACCGGCGGTTTCGTCGGGGACCCAGCCGGGCCGCCGCAGCGCGAGCAGGGGAACATGGGCGATGGCGGCGGCCTCGGCCGCGTGGAAACCGATGGTGCGGGCGAAGGGATGGGTGGCGTCGATGAGGAGCTGTACGCCGTGCTCCCGCAGCCATTCCGCGAGCCCTCCCGCTCCCCCGAAACCGCCGATCCGGACCTCGCCCACCGGCAGCCGGGGGGTGGCCACGCGGCCCGCCAGCGAGCTGGTGACGCGGAGCCCCGGGGTGCCGTGGAGCAGCCCGGCCAGCCGGCGGGCCTCGGTGGTCCCGCCGAGTATCAGTACGTGCACGGAGTACGGACCCCTTCATGAGTGAGGCGCGGGACGGCGGGACGGACGGCGCCGGGGCGGCGGAGGGCGGACGGAGTGCTCAACTCAAGCACACCGGGCTGCGGCCCGGGTGGACGACCGGCGCCTGCGCGACGGCGGCGGCCACGGCCGCGTACACCGCGCTGCTGACCGGGAGCTTCCCCGACCCGGTGACGATCACCCTGCCCAAGGGGCAGACCCCGGCCTTCGCGCTGGCGGTGGAGGAGCTGACGCCCGGCGGACGGGCCATGGCGGGGGTCGTCAAGGACGCGGGGGACGATCCGGACGTCACCCACGGCGCGCTGGTGCGCGCGACGGTACGGGCGCTGCCGCCGGGCTCCGGGGTGGTGTTCCGGGCCGGCGCGGGGGTGGGGACGGTCACCAAACCGGGGCTGCCGCTGGAGGTCGGGGAACCCGCGATCAACCCGGTGCCCCGGCAGCTGATGCGGGAGCACATCGCCCGGGTCGCGGAGCGGCACCGCGCGGGCGGCGATGTGGAGATCACGGTCTCCGTCGACCACGGCGAGGAGATCGCCCGCTCGACCTGGAACCCCCGGCTGGGCATCCTGGGCGGGCTGTCGATCCTGGGGACGACCGGGGTGGTCGTGCCGTACTCCTGCTCGGCGTGGATCGACTCGATCCGGCGCGGCGTCGATGTGGCGCTGGCGGCCGGACACACCCATGTGGCGGCGTGCACCGGTTCGACCTCGGAGAGGACGGTGGTGGGCGAGTACGGGCTGCCGGAGGACGCCCTGCTGGACATGGGGGACTTCGCGGGCGCGGTGCTCAAGTACGTACGCCGTCATCCGGTGCCCCGGCTCACGGTCTGCGGGGGCTTCGCCAAGCTGTCGAAGCTGGCCGCCGGACACCTGGATCTGCACTCCGCCCGCTCCCAGGTCGACAAGGGGTTTCTGGCGGCCCTGGCCCGGCGCGGCGGGGCGGGCCCCGGGCTGGCGGCGGAGATCGCCGCCGCGAACACCGGGCTAGCGGCGCTCCGGCTCTGCGCGGACGCGGGGGTTCCGCTCGGTGATCTGGTGGCGCTGGCGGCGCGGGACGAGGCGCTGGGGGTGTTGCGCGGGGCGCCGGTGGTGGTGGATGTGATCTGTGTGGACCGGGCGGGGGTGGTGGTGGGGCGCAGCGCCCCCAAGGGGTGAGCCTCCCCCTTGCCCGGGGCCCGTCGCCCCGGGCACTTGAGGACGACCCCCGCCCCCGCGCCACGGGCAACCCGCGCAAACCCAGCCCGTCCGGGGGCACCTCCCCGAGGCAGCTCCGGGGCAGCTTGAGGACGGCCCCCACGCCACGGGGTAGCCCGAGCAAACCCAGCCCGTCCGGCGATTGAGGACGGACCCCGCGCCACAGGAGACCCGCACCCCGCGGGCCACGGTCGGGGGCCAGCCCCCGAACCCCCGCTCCTCAACGCCGGAGAGGCTGGAGTGGTGCGGCACCGGCGCCCGAGGAGCCGGGGGTGGCGTCAGCAGGTGTGGCGGGGGCGTTCCGGGGAGTACAGGTGGCTGTCGCGGAACCCCTCGGCCCCCAGCGTGCGGCCGACAATGATGACCGCGGTCCTGATGACCCCCGCCTCCCTCACCTGCCCGGCGATGTCGTCGAGCGTCCCGCGCAGAATCAGTTCGTCGGGGCGGCTGGCGAAGGCGACCACGGCGGCCGGGCAGTCCGCGCCGTAGTGGGGCAGCAGCTCGTCCACGACCCGGTCGGCGTAACGCGCGGCCAGGTGGAGCACGATCAGGGCGCCGCTGCGGCCCAGGGTGGCGAGATCCTCGCCGTCGGGCATCGCCGTGGCGCGGTGGGCGATCCGGGTGAGGATGACCGTCTGGCCGACGGTGGGCACGGTCAGCTCCCGCTTGAGGGCAGCGGCGGCGGCGGCGAAGGCGGGCACGCCGGGCACCACCTCGTACGGCACCCCGGCCGCGTCGAGCCGGCGCATCTGCTCGGCGACGGCGCTGAAGACGGACGGGTCGCCGGAGTGCAGCCGGGCCACGTCGAGGCCGGCCTCGTGGGCGCGGACCAGTTCGGCGGTGATCTCGTCGAGGGTGAGGTGGGCGGTGTCCACGAGACGGGCGTCCGGCGGGCACTCGTCGAGCAGTTCGCGCGGGACCAGGCTGCCGGCGTACAGACAGACCCGGCAGGCGGCGAGCGTCCGGGCGCCCCGGACGGTGATCAGGTCGGCGGCGCCGGGGCCCGCCCCGATGAAGTACACGGTCATCTGTCGTCTCCTGCGTCCGTTGGTGCGTGCCCGGGGGCCTTCACGACCGCCCACTGGGTGACCGGCATCGCCTGCCGCCAGCCGGTGAAACCGCCGACGGGCACCGCGTGCGCCACCGCGAGCCGCACCAGTTCGCCCCCGTACCGGCGGTAGCGGTCCGCGAGCAGCGCCTCGGACTCCAGCGTCACGGTGTTGGCGACCAGGCGTCCCCCGGGCGGCAGCGCCTCCCAGCAGGTGTCGAGGAGCCCGGGGGCGGTGAGGCCGCCGCCGATGAAGACCGCGTCGGGGACGGGCAGCCCGGCCGTCGCGGCGGGGGCCGCGCCGGTGACGACGCGCAGGCCGGGGACGCCGAGCCGGTCGGCGTTGGCGGTGATGCGGGCGGCGCGCGCCGGGTCGCGCTCGACCGAGACGGCCCGGCAGGAGGGGTGCGTACGCATCCACTCGACCGCGATGGACCCCGAGCCGCCGCCGATGTCCCACAGCAGTTCGCCGGGGGCGGGCGCGAGCGCGCCGAGGGTCGCGGCGCGGACATGGCGCTTGGTGAGCTGGCCGTCGTGGGCGAAGGCCGCGTCGGGCAGCCCCGGCACGGCACCCAGCCGCAGGGCGTCCGGGGCCCGGCGGCACTCCACGGCGACGAGGTTGAGCGGGTCCCCCGGCGGGTGCGGCCACTCCTCGGCGGTGCCCTCGCTGATACGTTCCGCCGGGCCGCCGAGCTGCTCCAGCACCCGCATCCGGCTGGGCCCGAAGCCGTCCGACACCAGCCGGGCCGCGACCAGCGCCGGGGTGTCGGCGCCCGCGCTGAGCACCAGCAGCCGGCGGCCGTCGTGCAGGGCCGCCGCCAGCCGGGCGGCGGGGCGGCCGACGAGCGAGACGGTGGTGGTCTCCTCCAGCGGCCAGCCCAGCCGGGCGGCGGCCAGCGAGACGGACGAGGGATGCGGCAGCACGCGCAGGGCCCCGGGGCCGAGGATCTCGCTCAGCGCGCGGCCGATGCCGTGGTGCATGGGGTCGCCACTGGCCAGGACGGCGATCCCGCGGCCGGCGTGCGCGGCGAGCAGCGCGGGCACGGCGGGGCGCAGGGGCGAGGGCCAGGGGACCCGTTCGCCCGCGCAGCCGGCGGGGAGCAGGGCGAGCTGGCGCGCGCCCCCGATCAGCACCTGCGCCCCGGTGAGCGCCGCGCGGGAGGCGTCGGGGAGGCCGGCCCATCCGTCGGCTCCGATGCCGACCACAGTGACGGCCGGTGCGGCGGGAGGTGCGGGGGTCACGGCCTGGTACCTCGGTGGTTGTGCTCGGGGCGCGGAGAGGGGACGGAGGCGCACTTTACTTGGCCGCGCGCCCCCCGGCGCCCGGCAGGTCCGCCCCCGGCGCCCGGCAGGCCCGCCCCCGGCGCCCGGCAGGCCCGCTCCCCCGCGCCCCGCCGGGTCCGTCCGTCCCGGCCCGCCGGAACCGGCCGTCCGCGACCCCCGCGACCCCGCGCGGCGGAGGGAAACTCGTCCGATGGAGAGTTCCGTCGCCGGAGACGGGAACTGGGACGGGGGTCCGCTCGTTGGCTCGGTTGGGCACAGCAAACGTCAAGAAAGGCGCGGCCCGCGCCGGATTGCGCAGGGGATTTCCATGGGTGTCAGCCTGTCCAAGGGCGGCAATGTCTCGCTCAGCAAGGAGGCCCCGGGCCTGTCTGCGGTTGTCGTGGGCCTGGGCTGGGATGTACGCAGCACCACCGGCACCGACTTCGACCTGGACGCCAGCGCCCTGCTGGTGGACGGCAGCGGCAAGGTGCTCTCCGACCAGCACTTCATCTTCTTCAACAACCTGAAGAGCCCCGACGGCTCCGTCGAGCACACCGGTGACAACCTCACCGGTGAGGGCGAGGGCGACGACGAGCAGATCAAGGTCAACCTCGCGGGCGTGCCCGCCGAGGCGCAGAAGATCGTCTTCCCCGTCTCGATCCACGAGGGCGAGAGCCGCGGCCAGTCCTTCGGCCAGGTCCGCAACGCGTTCATCCGCGTGGTCAACCAGGCCGACAACAACGAGCTGGCCCGCTACGACCTGAGCGAGGACGCCTCGACCGAGACCGCCATGGTCTTCGGCGAGCTGTACCGCAACGGCGCGGAGTGGAAGTTCCGCGCCGTCGGCCAGGGGTACGCCTCGGGCCTGCGCGGCATCGCGCAGGACTTCGGCGTCAACATCTGAGCCGGCACGATCGAGCGATGACGCCGCCCGGTGCCCGGCGCGCAGGCCCTTGCGCTCCGGGCACCGGCGGCTGTTCCGTGGGTACGGCGGGGCCTGAAGGCCCCGCCGTACCCACAGGCGTACACGGAGCCGAGCGGGACCGGAGCAGGGGCACCCGTGGGACCGGAGCGGTCCGGGGAGCCCGGGGAGAAGGCTGACCATGGCGACGACCGAACCCTTCGCGGACGCGGCCGACGCGGCCAGCGCGTCCGCCGCGCCGGGCGCCCCCGCCCCCGGCACCCCGGCGGCCGGCACCTCCGGCCCCCCGGCCGTCGACACCCCGGCGCACGCGCTGCCGCCCGGTGTGGAGCGGCTCTGGTCCGGCCGGGTCCCCGGCCTCGCGGCCGCCGCCCTCGCCGACCGCCGGCTGCTCGACGCGGAGGAGTCGGCGCGGCTCGACGCCTTCCGCCGCCCCGTCGACCGGGACGCCTACGCGGTCGCCCATGTGACCCTCCGGCGGCTGCTCGGCGAGCGGCTCGGGCGCTCCCCCGAGTCGGTCGAGCTGGCCCGGCGGCCGTGCAGCCAGTGCGGCGGTCCGCACGGCAGGCCCGTGGTCCCCGGTGACCCGGTGCACTTCTCGCTCTCCCACACCGAGGGCATGGTGGTGATCGCGCTGGCCCCGGCCCCGGTCGGTGTGGACACGGAGACCCTGCCCGCCCCCGGCACGGTCGCCGAGATCATGGACCAGCTCCACCCGAGGGAGCACTCGGAGCTGGCCGCGCTCCCCGCCGCCGAGCGGCCGCTGGCCTTCGCCCGCTGCTGGACCCGGAAGGAGGCCGTGCTGAAGGCCTCGGGGGTCGGGCTGAACGAACGGCTGTCGCGGACCTATGTCGGCGCGGGACCCCGTCCGGCCACCGACACCGGCTGGCTGCTCACCGACGTACCGACCGACCCCGGCTGGGCGGCGGCCGTCGCCGTGCGCGCGCCCGGCTGACACCCCGTACCGCCGCCACTGCTCCCGTGTCCCGGGTATCCCCGGGGCCGCCGAACTGGAGAGCGACACCATGGAGTTCGTTGTCTTCGCGACCCTTCCGGGACTGGTGATCCTGCTGCTGGTCATCGCCTTCACCGACCAGGTGATGCGGGCCACCGGCCGGGGCAGACGGCGGGGCCAGGTCTCCGCGACCGGGTTCGAGCAGCTGCACGCCACCTTCTCGGCGGGGAAGCAGAACGAGCTGCGCGAGCGGCAGAGCGCCCTGCTGCTGAAGGACGACGAGGAGGACGGCGCCCCGCCGCACCGCTCCACCGTCGACCTCGACGGCGGGCGTGCGGTGGTCCGGCTGCCGAGGGCCCCGGGAACTCCCTGACCCGGAGCCGCTCCGGTCAGGCGGGGCGGGTCGCCTTCAGCGAGTACATCTGCGGCACCCGGGGCAGCCCCTGGGGGCGGCGGTAGTAGCCGTCGGCGTCCCTGACGAAGTTCTCGAAGCGCGGGAAGAGCGAGACCTCGCGCTCGTGCAGGAACTCCAGGCGCAGTCCGGCGGCGCAGAGCGCGGAGACCACCTCGCCGAGCGGATGCTGCCACTCGACGGTCCGGGCACTGACCAGTTCGTCACCGGTCCCGGTGTAGGTCCCGGGGGTCTCCTCCACCCACGCGTCGCGGGAGAAGTAGTCGTGGACGATCCGCGAGCCGGTCTCGTCGTCGAGGGTGTCGGTGATCGGATGGAACTCGGCGAGATACAGGAACCCGCCGGGCGCGACGAGCGCGGCGGCGGTCTCGGCCCAGCGGCGGATGTCGGGAAGCCAGCAGAGGGCACCGCTGCCGGTGTAGACGATGTCGTACGCGTCGTCGGGTACGGCCGCCACCGCGTCGTACACATCGGCGGCGACGAACGCCGCGCGGTCCGGCCCCATCCCGAGGTCGGCGGCCAGCCCGCGCGCCGCCTCGACGGCGGGCTCCGAGAAGTCGAGACCGACGACCCGAGCCGCCCCGCGCCGGGCCCAGGAGAGGGTGTCCTGGCCGAAGTGGCACTGGAGGTGGAGCAGCGTCCGCCCGGTGACGTCGCCGACCTCCGCTATCTCGAAGTCGCGGAGCGCCTCCTTGCCCGCGCGGAAGGCGTCCAGTTCGTAGAAGTCGCTGGCCAGGTGGATGGGGACGCGCTCGTTCCAGTTGGCACGGTTGGCCTCTCGCCAGTCGGTGGGGATCTTCATACGGCCGACGTTATCCACAGGCCGGGGACGGTGCGAGCGAATTGTCCGGGGCGCGGCGCAGAATGGGGTCATGACTGAGATCACCGACTCGATGCCCGACTGGGAGAAGCGCTTCCGGGCGCCCCGTGTCTCCCTGCCCGACTGGGCGGTGGATGCCCCCGACCGCTCGCTCTTCGTGTCCAATGCCACCGGCACCCACGAGCTGTACGCGTGGGACCGGACGACCGGCGCGCAGCGCCAGGTCACGGACCGGGCGAACGGGACGACGGACGGGCTGCTGTCGCCGGACGGCGCCTCGGTGTGGTGGTTCTCCGACAGCGACGGCGACGAGTTCGGCATATGGCTCCGGCAGCCCTTCGGCGGCGGTGAGGATGTGCCGGCCGCGCCCGGTCTGGCCCCGTCGTACTCGGCTGGGCTGGCCATCGGGCGCCACGGGGCCTCGGTGATCGGGCGGTCCACGGATGAGGACGGCACCACGGTCCATGTGGTGCGGGAGGGAGCCGAGCCGGTCGAGATCTACCGGCACCGGGAGTCCGCCGGGGTCGGCGATCTCTCGCACGACGGGACACTGATCGCCCTGGAGCACACCGAGCACGGGGACGCGATGCACGCCGCGCTCCGGGTGGTGCGGCTCGACGGCAGCCCGGTGGCGGAGCTGGACGACACCAGGGGCGGCACGCGGGAGCTGGGGCTTGAGGTCCTCGGCTTCGCCCCGGTGGAGGGGGACACCCGGCTCCTGGTCGGGCACCAGCGGCGGGGCCGCTGGGAGCCGATGATCTGGGATGTGGCGACGGGCGAGGAGACCGCCCTCGCCATCGATCTGCCGGGCGATATGAACGCCGAATGGTATCCGGACGGGTCGGGGCTGCTGATCGCGCACAGCTTCGAGGCGCGCGGCGAGCTGTGGCGCCACGACCTCGCGACGGGCGGGCTGGAGCGGATCGACACCCCGGCCGGCTCGGTCTCCGGCGCGACCGCCCGGCCCGGTGGCGCGGTGGAGTATCTGTGGTCGTCGGCCGCGCTGCCGCCGCAGGTGCGCTCGACCTCGGGCGAGCCGGTGCTCGATCCGCCCGGGATGAGGGCCCCGGCGTCGGTTCCGGTGGAGGATGTGTGGGTGGAGGGCCCCGGCGGCCGGGTCCACGCCCTGGTGCAGCGCCCGGCGGGCGCCCCGGGACCACTGCCCACGGTCTTCGACATCCACGGCGGCCCGACCTGGCACGACAGCGACTCCTTCGCGGCGGGCCCGGCGGCCTGGGTCGATCACGGCTATGCGGTGGTGCGGGTCAACTACCGGGGCTCGACGGGGTACGGCCGGGAGTGGACGGACGCCCTGAAGCACCGGGTCGGCCTGATCGAGCTGGAGGACATCGCGGCGGTCCGGGAGTGGGCGGTGACCTCCGGTCTCGCGGACCCGGAGCGGCTGATCCTGACCGGCGGCTCCTGGGGCGGCTATCTCACCCTGCTCGGGCTCGGCACCCAGCCGGAGGCCTGGGCGCTGGGCATCGCCGCCGTGCCGGTCGCCGACTACGTCACCGCCTACCACGACGAGATGGAGGCCCTCAAGGCCATGGACCGCACGCTGCTGGGCGGCACCCCGGAGCAGGTCCCCGAGCGGTTCGCGGCCTCGTCGCCGCTGACGTATGTGGACGCGGTGCGGGCGCCGGTGTACATCTCGGCGGGCGTCAACGACCCGCGCTGCCCGATCCGGCAGGTGGAGAACTATGTGGACCGGCTGGCGGCGCGCGGCGCGCCCCACGAGGTCTACCGGTACGACGCGGGACACGGCTCGCTGGTGGTGGAGGAGCGGATCAAGCAGCTCGGTATGGAGATCGCCTTCGCCTCGGCCCGGCTGGGCGGGTCAACGGGGCCGGGGCGGGCCCCGGGAGAGGGGGGCGGGACACGGTAGCCCGAGCGCGTTCCGTACCGTGGAGGGGTGTACCGCTTCCTGCTGACGCCCCGGTGGTGGGGCATCAATGTCTTCGTCGTGCTGGCGATCCCCTTCTGCATCTTCATGGGGACCTGGCAGCTCGGGAAGTTCGAGGACCGGGTCGACACCCATCAGGACGCCCAGCGGGAGCCCGAGCCCGGTGAGCGGCGGCCGGCGCCGCTGGAGAAGCTGCTGCCGGTCGACACGGAGACCTCGGGCCGGCCGGCCACGGCCAGCGGCGTCTACGGCACCCAGTTCCTGGTGCCCGACCGCGATGTGGACGGGGAGCGCGGCGACTATGTGCTGACGCTGCTGAGGACCGACGGCGGCAGGACCCTTCCCGTGGTCCGGGGCTGGGTCGCCAAGGGCGGCCCGGTCCCCGCCGCGCCCACCGGCCGGGTCACCGTGACCGGCGCCCTCCAGGCATCGGAGAACGCGGGCACGGACGGGGCGCACACGGCGGGCGGGCTGCCCGCCGGCCAGCTGGGGATGATCAGTGCCGCCTCGCTGGTGAATCTGGTCCCGGACGATGTGTACGACGCCTGGATCACGCTGACGGAGGCGGACAGCGGGATGGTCGCCGTGCCGGCGGCCGTCGCGGAGGGCAGCGGGCTGGACATGAAGGCGTTCCAGAACCTGGGGTACACCGGCGAGTGGTTCGTCTTCGCGGCGTTCGTGCTGTTCATGTGGTTCCGCCTGGCCCGCCGTGAGGCGGAGGCGGCCCGGGACCGCTCACTGGGCCTGGAGCCCGAGCAGGTCTGAGCCGGTCCGGCACCCCGCCCCGGCCGTGGCCGTCCCCGCCGTCCCGACCCGGCGGACCGGGTCGGGACGGCGCGGGGAGAGCGCGAGGACGACAGGGACAGCGGGGCGGCGGAGGCCGGTGTCCGGGTCGTCTCCTTCGGAGCCTGCCGGGCTCGTGAGCCCTGGCACGCGCCTCGCCGATCCGGCCCGATCCGAGAGAGACGACCTAGCCCGCGTTCAGCAGGCCCGTCTGGTAGAGCGTGCCCGCGCAGGCGTTGGGGATCACGGCCTGGGCCGTGGGTGCTCCCGGCTCCGCGACATGGCTCACGGCGACACTGCCGTCCTGGAGCCCGCCGTCCTCGGTGATCAGCTGCGGCACGGTCTCCTCGGGCACGGTGCCTCCCCCGCCACCGGTCTCCCCGTCGGTGCCGTCCTCCGAGGGGCTGGGAGCGGGGGACTCGCCCTCGCCGCCCTCGGTGGGACAGGTCTCGCTCGGCACCCAGGCGAACCGCACCTCGTAGGCGGCACCGGAGGCGAGGGTGAGCGACTCGACCTCCAGCGACGGATCGGGCAGACCGCTCGCGGGGCCTCCCGCCGTGTGCCGGGCCAGGACCACCTTCGCGGGGTCGGCCGCGCCCAGCGTCTCCAGACCGAGCTGACCGCCGCCGACGACGCACGAGCCGTCGGAGACATTGGCGATCCGGAACACTCCGTACACCTTGCCCTCGGTGTCGGGGGCGCCCGCCTCCTGCACGGAGACGCTGAGCCGCTCGGCGTCGCAGACGGACGAGGCGGAGGCGACCCGGCCCGGCGGCTGGTCCGGCTCGTCGCCGCCGCCACCGGTGGTGGCGGCGCCGGAGCTGTACTCGTCGGGCCGGTCGTCCGGGCCCTTGCTGGCCTCGCCCTTCTCCCGGTCCTTCGGCCTGCCCGAAGCCCCGCTGGTGGGGCCGCCGGTCGAACCGGTCTTCTGCCGGTCCTTCGCGGTCTCGCTGCCGGGGTCGCCGAGGGGGTCGGGGTTGTGCCCGATGCTGACGGAGCCGGTCCGGTCGCCGTTGCCGGAGCCCGCGACATGGACGAAGGCGGGGATCGCGGTGCCGATCAGCAGCGCGGCGGCGGCCATGCCGACCATGCCCTGCCGCTTGCGGGCCCGCCGCGCGGGCACGGCCCTGCGCAGGTGGTCGAGGGCGCCGTCCGAGGGTTCGAGGTCGCCGACCGCGCCCTGGAGGAGCCGGCGCAGCTCCGCCTCGCCCCCCGGTCCGGCCGTCCTGCCGAGGCCCGCGGCCCCCGGGATCTCCGCCGCTCCGGGGGTGACCCCGGTGTCCCGGGTCCCGCCGGTATCCCGGGCCTCCGCCGTGTCCGACGTGTCAGCGGTCTCTCCGGTATCACCGGTCTCCCCGGTCCCCGCCGCCGCGGCGGGTGCGGTCCCGGAGGTGCCGGAGGTGCCGGAGGTGCCGGAGGTGCCGGAGGCGTCGGAGGTGGCCCCCGAGGGGCCGGAGGCGTCGGAGGCACCGGGAGTCCCCGTGCTGTGATCGCGTCGATCGTCGCGACCGCTGTCCGGCCCGTTGTTCACAATTCCGTTCCCAGTCCGGTCGTCGAACGGTCCGTCCGGTCCTTGCTGATCAGGGTTCTGGCGGTCCCCGCTCATGTGGCCGCCTCCATGACGACCCGCAGCGCCGCTATGCCCCGGGAGCCGTACGCCTTCACCGAGCCGAGCGATATGCCGAGCGTCTCGGCGACCTGGGCCTCGGTCATATCGGCGAAGTACCGCAGCACGAGCACCTCGCGCTGCCGCCGCTGGAGTCCGCGCATCGCCTTGATCAGGGCGTCCCGCTCCAACTGGTCGTAGGCGCCCTCCTCGGCGCTCGCCATGTCGGGCATGGGCTTGGAGAGCAGCTTGAGGCCGAGGATGCGGCGGCGCAGCGCGGACCGGGAGAGGTTGACGACGGTCTGCCGCAGATAGGCGAGGGTCTTCTCCGGGTCGCGGACCCGCTTGCGCGCGGAGTGGACGCGGATGAACGCCTCCTGCACCACGTCCTCGCAGGAGGCGGTGTCGTCGAGGAGGAGTGCCGCGAGGCCGAGCAGCGAGCGGTAGTGGGCGCGGTAGGTCTCGGTGAGGTGGTCGACGGTGGTGCCCGCGGTCATCGTCGTGTCAGCGCCCTCGCGCTGGGCGGGCAGCCGGGTGGCGCCGGGCGTGGGCATGGGGGCGATCACCGGCATGCCGCCCGTCGAGCGGGGTCTGCGCCCGGGGCGCACCAGAGCGCCGGGCGCTCCCGCCGCCGGTCCGCCGCCGTCCGCCGTCGCGGTGTCCCCGCGGGCCGGGGCCGCCGCACCGCCGCGCGCCGGACCTCCGCGTACGGGAACGACTGAACCGCTCCGGAGCAGGCGCAACGGCGCGCTGCGGACCGGGGCCACTCCTGCGATATCGAGAACCTCTGCCACGCCTGTTGGACACGTTTCCCCCCGTCAGGGTTGTACGCGTACGCCACCGTCTTTGACGGTGTTTTATTTGCCCTCATGCGTACTCGCTCTTCCCCAATGCCCCATTTTTCGCGGCACCGTATAGAGGTGAACGCGAAGACGCCTCCGGCCCGGCCGCCGGTTGCGGTACCGAGGGAGCGAATTCTCGGCCGTCCCTCCACCTCGGGCCAAATGGTACAGACCTTCATCCCCGTCACACTCTGCCCATGGGACGTTCACAGATCCTACAAACCGGAACCGGTCCCTTGTCCAGACTTAACGGGGAATCACCCTGGTCAGAGGCGATCTGACCAGAGGTCAGCACCCGTAAATGAGGGACAAGACATCAGACAGCGGACATCAAGGGCAGCGAAAGCGGACCCGAGGGCACCGGGAGATCACCGCGCGAATTCGGCGCCGACCGCCTCGGCGATCTGCGCGCAATTCAGCGCGGACCCCTTGCGGAGATTGTCGCCGCAGACGAACAGCTCCAGCGCGCACTCGTCGTCCGGCGCCCGCCGGACCCGTCCCACCCAGGTGGGATCGGTGCCGACGACATCGGCGGGCGTGGGGAAACCGCCCGAGGCCGGATCGTCGTAGAGCACCACCCCGGGGGAGGTCGCGAGGATCTCGTGCGCCCGCGCCACCGTGACCTCGCGCTCGAAGCGGGCGTGGACCGCGAGGGAGTGGGCGGTGAGCACCGGCACCCGTACACAGGTCGCCGCGACCTTCAGCGCCGGCAGATCCAGGACCTTGCGGGTCTCCTCGCGCAGCCCGCGCTCCTCGGACGACCAGCCGCCGTCCTCCAGCGTGCCCGCCCAGGGCATCACATTGAGCGCGAGCGGGGCGGCGAAGGGCCCGAGCCCGGTGTCCCCGACGGCCCGCCGCACATCGCCGGGTGTCTCGCCCAGCTCCGTACCCGCGACCAGGGCGAGCTGGGAGCGCAGCGCGGCCACCGCGTCGCGGCCCTCGCCGCTGACGGCCTGGTAGGAGGCGACGACCAGCTCGCGCAGCCCGAACTCGGCGTGCAGCGCGCCCACCGCCGGAATCATGGCGAGAGTGGTGTCGTGGGGGCTCGCGACGATGCCGCGCGGACGCATCCGCACGGCATGGGGGTTGACCTCCGGCACGACCAGCGGCACATCCGGATCGAGCCGGAAGGCGGCGGAGGTGTCCACGACCACCGCGCCCCCGGCGGCGGCGACCGGCGCCCACCGCGCCGAGACCTCGGCGGGGACCAGGAAGAGCGCCACCTCGACCCCGTCGAGCGCCTCTTCGGTCAGCGGGAGCACTTCGCACTCCTGCCCGCGCACGGCCAGCTTGCGGCCGGCCGAGCGCGGGGAGGCGATCAGGCGTATCTCGCCCCAGATGTCCTCGTGCTGGGAGAGGATCTGGAGCATCACCGCACCGACGGCTCCGGTCGCTCCGACGACCGCGAGCGCCGGCTTGCGGTTCATCGTCCGGTGCCCCCGTAGACGACCGCCTCGTCGGAGTCGCTGTCCAGGCCGAAGGCGGAGTGCACGGCGCGCACGGCCTCGTTCACATCGTCGGCGCGGGTGACCACCGAGATACGGATCTCGGATGTCGAGATCAGCTCGATGTTCACCCCCGCGTCCGAGAGCGCCTCGAAGAAGGAGGCGGTGACGCCGGGGTTGGTCTTCATCCCCGCGCCGACCAGGGAGATCTTGCCGATCTGGTCGTCGTAGCGGAGCGAGTCGAAGCCGATGGACGCCCGCGCCTTCTCCAGCGCGTCGATCGCCTTGGCACCGTCCGTCTTCGGGAGGGTGAAGGAGATATCGGTGAGGGCGGTGGTGGCCGCCGACACGTTCTGGACGACCATGTCGATGTTGATCTCGGCATTGGCGATGGTACGGAAGATCGCCGCGGCCTCGCCCGGCTTGTCGGGGACGCCGACGACCGTGACCTTGGCCTCGGAGACGTCGTGGGCGACTCCGGAGATGATGGCGTGCTCCACCTGCTGGTCTCCCTGCGGCTCGTTGCTGACCCAGGTGCCGCGCAGTCCGGAGAAGGACGAGCGGACATGGATCGGAATGTTGTATCGGCGGGCGTACTCGACGCAGCGGTGCAGCAGCACCTTGGACCCGGACGAGGCCAGCTCCAGCATGTCCTCGAAGGAGATCCAGTCCATCTTCCGGGCCTTGGGGACCACCCGGGGGTCGGCGGTGAAGACGCCGTCCACATCGGTGTAGATCTCACAGACCTCGGCGTCCAGCGCGGCGGCGAGGGCGACGGCGGTGGTGTCGGAGCCGCCCCGGCCGAGGGTGGTGATGTCCTTCTTGTCCTGGGACACACCCTGGAAGCCGGCGACGATGGCGATATTGCCCTCGTCCAGCGCGGTGCGAATCCGCCCCGGCGTCACATCGATGATGCGCGCCTTGTTGTGGACCGAGTCGGTGATGACGCCCGCCTGGCTGCCCGTGAAGGACTGGGCCTCGTGGCCCAGGTTTTTGATCGCCATGGCCAGCAGCGCCATGGAGATGCGCTCCCCCGCGGTCAGCAGCATGTCGAACTCGCGCCCGGCAGGGATGGGTGACACCTGCCCGGCGAGATCGATCAGCTCGTCCGTCGTGTCGCCCATCGCGGATACCACGACGACCACCTGGTGGCCGTTCTTCTTGGCATCGACGATCCTCTTGGCGACGCGCTTGATGCCCTCGGCATCGGCAACGGAGGAACCCCCGTACTTCTGCACGACAAGGCCCACGTGCGCTCCTCGCTCGGTCTCTCCACCACAGCCATGTACTGCGGTCGGCTCAGTCTAACGAGCGCCCCGCCGGGCTCCAGGGGCAGTCACATCGTGAGATGCGCTGCTCAGGGAGTGATCCGGTGGGCGCTCCGAGCGACTTCTGCCCGGGGAGCGGCGGTGTACGCGGAGTGTGGGGCGGTTCACACGGGGTCCCGCCACCCGGCCGGACCAGGGCCGCCGGGGAGCGCGCGGCCGGCCCCGCCACCCGGCCGGGCCGGCCGTCACCTCCGGGCCGTTCCGCCGGTCTCCGCCGGTCTCTCCGCCCGTCTCAGCCGGTACGCAGTCCCAGCGGGGCCGCGATCTCCTCGGCCATCACCTTGCCGGCCTCCTCGGCCAGCGCGTCGTCGGCGAGGTCCTCGTCCGTGTCCAGACCGTCCAGCTCCTGGAGCGGCTGGTCGAGGCGGACATGGGAGACCAGCGACTGAAGGGCCCGCAGGGTGGCGGAGGCCGTGGGCCCCCAGTTGGAGAAGTACGAGAACTGCCACCACCACAGCGCCTCCGTCGTCCGGCCCGCCCGGTAGTGGGCGAGACCATGACGGAGATCGGTCACGATATCGGCGAGGTTGTCCGAGATCCGGTACGCGACCGGCGCCTTGCGCGGCTCGTACGGGTCGAAGACCTCGGAGAACACATCCACCGGGTCGAGCAGCACGGCGAACCGCTCGCGCAGATCGTCGAGATCCGGCTCCGGGCCGGTGTCCGGCTCGTACCGCTCGTCCGGGAGGATGTCCTCGTGCGCGCCGAGCCGGCCGCCGGTGAGCAGCAGCTGGGAGACCTCCAGCAGCAGGAAGGGCACCGCGCTGTCGGGCTCGTCGCCCTTCGCGACCTCGGTGGTCGCGACAATGAAGGACTCGATCGAATCCGCGATCTGGACCGCGAAATCGGCGGGGTCCTGATGCGTCGCATGCAGCATGACGTCAGACATCGAGAAGTCGTCTCCCCTCGAAGGCACGCCCCAGCGTGACCTCGTCGGCGTATTCCAAGTCTCCCCCCACGGGCAGACCGCTGGCCAGCCGAGTGACCCGCAGGCCCATCGGCTTGATCATGCGCGCCAGATACGTGGCGGTGGCCTCGCCCTCCAGATTGGGGTCCGTGGCGAGGATCAACTCGGTGACCGTGCCGTCGGCGAGGCGGGCCAGCAGCTCACGAATCCGCAGATCGTCGGGCCCGACGCCCTCGATGGGGCTGATCGCCCCGCCGAGTACGTGGTAGCGGCCCCGGAACTCCCGGGTCCGCTCGATGGCGACCACGTCCTTGGACTCCTCCACCACGCAGATGACGGAGAGGTCCCGGCGCGGGTCGCGGCAGATGTTGCACAGCTCCTGCTGGGCGACATTGCCGCAGACCGCACAGAAGCGGACCTTGTCCTTCACCTCCAGCAGGGCGTGGGCGAGGCGCCGGACATCGGTCGGCTCGGCCTGAAGGATGTGGAAGGCGATCCGCTGCGCGCTCTTGGGACCGACGCCGGGCAGCCTGCCCAGTTCGTCGATGAGGTCCTGAACCACGCCTTCGTACAACGGATTGCCTCTCCTTCGCTTCCTTCGCGCCCTGCGTCCGCACAGCCCCTACGGCTCGTACGGTAGTTGGTCCGCCGCCGCCTTAGAAGGGCAGACCCGGCATCCCGCCCAGTCCCTGGGCCAGCGGGCCGAGCTTCTGCTGCTGGAGCTGCTGCGCGTTCTCGTTGGCGGCCTGGACGGCGGCGACGACGAGATCCGCGAGGGTCTCGGTGTCCTCCGGGTCGACCGCCCTGGGGTCGATGACCAGGCCGCGCAGTTCACCGGAGCCGTTCACGGTCGCGGTCACCAGACCACCGCCCGCCTGCCCCTCGACCTCGGTCCGCGCCAGCTCCTCCTGGGCCGCGGCGAGGTCCTGCTGCATCTTCTGGGCCTGCTGGAGGAGCTGCTGCATATTGGGCTGGCCACCACCGGGGATCACGGTCACTCCTGGCACTTTCGACGACAGATGTTCGGTATGCCGAGCCTACGTGGTACCCGGGCAGCTCGCCGAACCCCGCGACGGGGACTCTTTCGAGTGAGTATCGTGCGGGTCCTCTACCTGATCACCGCCCGAGTGTGGTCGGACAAACCCGGATTTCCCGCACGAGGACCACCATTCGGCGGTAGGAAGGGCTCACGCGTCAGCATGCGTGCGCGAGCCAAGCACACCGTTCGGAACGCAGCGTCACACCGCCGTTACCCGTTACGCAGGACACACGTTACGCAGAGGAGTGCCCCGGTGAGCCAGCCGGAGATGCAGCCCGGGGGGCCGGCCCGGGAGGAGCGCGGTGAGGTGCCGCGCGGGGATCTGACCGGCAGGCCCTTTCCGCTCGGCGACTGGGGGGAGCCCGCGGAGCGGCTGGACGAGCTGTTCCGGTGGGTGGAGGCGGGAGCGCTGCGGACCACCGAGTGGTATCTGAGGGACCGCGTCTGGAAGCGCCGCACCGGGCGGGTGCTGCGCTCCGCCGCCGCCCTCGGCTTCGTGGCCGGCGCCGCGCTCCCCCTCCTGGATCTCACCGGCGCCCTGCCGACCGCCGCGGGCTGGGGCTATCTCGCCCTGCTGCTGGGGGCCGCGTGCCTCGCCTGCGACCGGTACTTCGGGGTGACCTCCGGCTGGATGCGGAATGTCGCGACCGCGCAGGCGGTGCAGCGCAGGCTCCAGGTGCTCCAGTTCGACTGGGCGTCGGAGAGCGTACGGGAGGTGCTGGGCCCGGCGGAGGGGACGGCGGGCGAGGCGGCGGAGCGGTGCCTCGGGGTGCTGCGGCGGTTCTCGGAGGATGTGACCGAGCTGGTCCGCGCGGAGACCGCCGACTGGATGCGCGAGTTCGCCGGCGCGCCGGCGCCCCTGCTCCTCCAGTCCACCCCGCTCCCTCTGTCCTCGGCCCTCCGCCCCCCGGACCCGCCGGCTCCGGCCCGCGCCCCGCTCCCTCCGGGGACCCGTCCGAACATGCCCCGGCAGCGCCCGCCGGAGTCGCCGCGCTGAGAACCGCGTACCGGACCCGCGTACCGGCCGCGTACCGGACCCGCGTGCCGCACGGGTTGACCTTGCCACGGTGACAAGCTCTTCACTGTGCCGAGGAGGTGGTCCCGATGACCGATGCGCAGCAGGTTCTCCACGCGCTGGAGGACAACCGTCCGTCCGTGCGGCTGCGGGCCGCGCTGGCGGCCGGCACCAACCCCGACACCCGGTTGGTCGGCGGGCTCGTCGAACGGTGCGCGGTGGAGCCCGACTTCTCCGTACGGGAGATGCTGACCTGGGCGCTCACCCGCCATCCGGCGGCGTCGACCGTCCCGGAGCTGCTGGACGAGGTCCGCTCGGAGCGGACCCAGGCGCGGAGCCAGGCACTGCACACCCTCTCCAAGATCGGGGACCGGCGGGCCTGGCCGGCGATCACCCCGGAGCTGCTCTCCGACGCCGACGACGAGGTGGCGCGGAGCGCTTGGCGGGCGGCGGTGGCACTCGTGCCCGAGGGCGCGGAGCCCGGGCTGGCCGCGCGGCTGTCGACCCAGCTCGGGCGCGGTGGACGCGAGACGCGGCTGAGCCTCAGCCGGGCGCTGATCGCGCTCGGCGAGGTGATCCTGCCGGTGCTGCGCGCCGCTGCGCAGGCCCCCGACCCCGAGGCGCGCGCCCACGCGGCGGCCACGGAGCGGCTGCTGCGCGACCCGGACGCGGGGTTCGAGTTCGCGATCGAGGAGGCGAAGCGTGTGGTGGCGCTCGGTGGAGCGGGCCAGGAGGGGTGAGGCGCCGTGCTGATCGGTGAGGTGGCACGGCGGTCCGGGGTCAGCGCCCGCATGCTCAGGCACTACGAATCGCTCGGCCTGGTGCGGGCCTCGGGCCGTACCGGCGGGGGCTACCGGGAGTACTCCACCGAGGACATCCGGCGGATCTTCCACATCGAGAGCCTGCGGTCGCTGGGGCTGTCGCTGAGCGACATCGGGCGGGCGCTGGACGAACCGGACTTCGCACCCTCGGAGCTGGTCGACGACCTCATCCGCCGGACGCGGGAGCGCATCGCGAACGATACGGAGCTGCTCACCCGGCTCCGTCGGATCGGCGCCAACGAACCCGCCGACTGGGAGGAGGTCCTCGGAACCGTCTCGCTCCTGCGGGCGCTGGGGTCGGCGAACCCGGGGAGGCGCCAGCGCGCGGCGCTGTCCTCGGCCGAGGAGGTCCCGGTGCCGGTTCAGGCCCTGGTGGAGGCGGCTCTGAGCGAGCCGGACCCGTATGTCGCCGGGGCCCTGCGCTGGGCGCTGGCGCAATCGGGCCCGGGTGGAGCGGCGCTGCTGGCGGAGGGCCTCGGCTCCCCCTCGGCCGAGGTGCGCGAACGCGCCGTCCGGTCCCTCGCCGAGATCCCCGGCGACGAGTCCACCGCGCTGCTGCGGTCCGCCCTCGCCGGCCCCGATTCCGCGCTCCGCGGACACGCGGCTCTGGAGCTGGGGGCGCGCGGGGTGGCCGAGGCGGTCCCGCAGCTTGTCGGCATGGTCGCCGAGGGAACGAACGACGTCGCCTCGGCGGACGCGCTGAGCGCCCTGGCGAGCGACCCCGGGCGGGCGGACCGGATCGCCGCCGCCCTCGTCGGCCGCCTCGCCCACGGCGCCACCGGTCCCCCCGCCCGCCGCCGGCTGACCCAGGCCCTCGCCGAGATCCCGGGGGACGGGGCCTCACGCGCGCTCACGGAGCTGTCCCGGGACGGGGACCGGGTGGTGGCGCTCACGGCGGCGTACGTTCTGGGGTTGAGGGAGGAGCGGTAGGGGGTGTCGCAGGCGGCGGGGCGGCGGGGGTCGCGGCCCGGCTCCTCCCCGGTGGGACTCGTCCGGGTGAGGCACCCGTCGATACCGGCCCTGGGGCAGTGCGGGGGCGGTAGTCCTCTGCCATGGGAATCGGGGACCGGCACCAGAAGAAGGATGTCGAGGCGGCGCTGAGAAGGGCCGAGGCATGTGGTCTCAAGGTGACGCACGACAAGAACCGGCACCGCTGGGGATACGTCATCTGCTGCCCGTGCGACGACAGCGTGCGGGTGTACTGCACCCCCAGAAACGCGGGAGAAGAGGCGAAGAAGATCAATGGCTTCATCAGAAACCACCAGAACTGTGCGTAGCTGGCACTTCAACCTGTGCCTGCGGGACGCCCTCACCCCGGAGCAGTCGGACACGCTGGACGGGCTCGACCGCTTCAACGACGGACGCATCGGACTGGCCGAGGCACCCGGCTACTCCCGGTTCATCTGCTGCTTCGAGGCCGGGACCCTGACGGAGGCCATCGCGGAGGCGCTCTCCTTCTTCGACGACTTCCCCGGTGTCCTCATCCGCGGTGTCGAACTCGACCCCCTGGCACTTGAGTACAACGAGATGGCCACCGCGGCCGTCGTGCGTCTGCCGGAGTGACCGGACCCCGGAGCGCCCCGGAGCACCGGTCCGCCGCGCCGGAGGGCGGGGCGGGCCGGGGCTCCGGCCGGCCGGGGCGGGCTCGGGGGCTGCGGGCGCCGGGCGCGCGGGGCGGTCAGCTGAAGACGATCATCGAGCCCTGGCCCAGGCTCCGGGTCGCCGCCGCGTGCAGGCCCAGCCAGACGTGGCGCTCCCGGGCGAAGGGGCTCTCGTCGGGGGCGATCGGGGTCGCCGGTTCCTCCAGGGTGGTGGGCCGGTCCGGGGGACGAGGGGGTGAAGGCGGGTTGGCCGGGTCGATGCCGATCGCGGGGGCCACGAACTCCAGCTCCCGCAGCAGGCCCTGGGTGGAGCCCAGCGGGCCGCCGCCCGCGAGGAGTTCGTCGTTGGAGAGCGGCGCCGGGAAGTCGACGGGGACGTACGCGCCGGCGTGGTCGTAGTGCCAGACCAGGTGGGACTGCTGGGCCGTCGGCTCGAACATCTCCAGGAGCTGTTCGTAGTCCCCGCCCAGCTCGTCGACCGGGGTCACCGCCAGCCCGCACAGCTGGAGCAGATACGCCCGCCGCAGAAAGTGCAGCGCGTCGTAGTCGAACCCGGCGACCGGGGCCACGTCCCCGGAGAGTCCCGGCATGTACGCGAAGACCGGGACCGTCGGCAGTCCCGTCTCGGTCAGCGCCTTGTCATAGGCGGCCAGTTCTTCGGCGAAGGGGTTGTCGGGGCTGTGACACAGCACGTCGACAAGGGGGACCAGCCACAGGTCACAGGCCAAGGGAGGGCTCGCTCTCAGGCGGGATCGGGCACTGTCGTAGAACGGTCGGGACAGAGTACGGGGAAGGAGGCCCGGTCGGCGATGCCGTCGCGGGACCCCCGCCCCGCACACCGGAACCACCGTCGCACACCCGGACCCGCCCGCCGCCCGCCGGTCCGGACCCGCTCGCCCCGGCCGGCGGAAGCAGCCCACCGCCCGCCGGTCCGGACCCCGTTCAGCTCCCGGCGGTCCGGCCCACGTCCCACACCCACACACCGCCGACCTTCTCCCCGGCCCGGCCGAGCAGCTTCTCCACCGTCGTGTACAGCGCCTCCTCGTGGTGCTGTGCCGGCAGCACCACGACACCGGCCCGCCAGGCGGCCAGATCCTCGCGGGCCTGCCGCTGCCAGTCGGGGCCGATCTCGGGGACCTTGCCCGAACCCCGGACCTCGCCGAGGAGGTTGGAGGTGTGGCGCGGTGTGGAGCCGTAGATGCCCACCCGGTCCGGGCCCCACGGTCCGTTGAAGTAGCCGCCGGCCACGGGGAAGCCCATCCCGGTGGAGGACTGCCAGTACAGGGCGTCCGCGTTGGACGGGTCCGGCAGCGGCACCGTGACCACCGATTCCCCCTCGGCGAGATACGGGCGGTACATGCCCTCGGTGATGAACTCCGGCACCGGCGTCCGCTCCCGCACCGGATACGGCGTCGGCAGTACGGGCAGCAGCGCGGCGGCCACCGTCACCACGCCGGCCGCCCGCAGCGACCGGTCCCCGGCGACGGCGATCCGGTCCACCGCGAGCGCCAGCAGCATCCCGAAGACCGGGGCGCAGATCATCGCGACCCGGGACTCGATCACCGACTCCAGCAGCGGCAGCTCCGCCAGCAGCGACCACGGGCCGGGCAGCACGACGTCCGTCCCCGGAAGGCGGAAGTTCACCCCCAGCGACAGGAAGGCCGCCACCAGCGCCGTGAACGCGAGCGCCTTGACCAGCGCGAGCCGCCACAGCCAGACGGTGATCGCCGCGACCAGCGCCAGCACCGGCCAGCCGAAGAAGGCGTTCTGCTCGGTGCGGTTCATCGCCAGCGGATCGGCCTGCGCGTCCGAGCCCATCAGCGAGCGGCCCGCGAACTCCACGAACGCCAGCGGACTGTTGTGGGTGTTCGCGCCGTGCATCACATGCGTATAGCTCTGCGGGCCGAAGAACTGCCAGCCCAGCGGGAACGCCACCAGCGGCAGACAGACCGCGAGACCGATCAGCACGCCCCGGGCCAGCGGGCGCCGGACCGCCCGCGCCACATCCCTGCGCACCACCGCGTACCCGAGGGCGAAGAACACCATCCCCATGGCGGCGAGCAGCAGCGGCTCCTCGCCGAGGAAGATCTGGTACGTCGCGAAGAGGCCGAGCAGCACTCCGTCCCGTACGACATGGCGGCCCTCGCAGAGCCGCAGCGCCCGGTCCACGATCACCGGGATCATGAACAGCACCAGGAAGTTGGGGTGGGCGTTGCCGTGCGAGATCATCGGGGGCGCGAAGGCGGCGAAGGCCGCGCCGGTGGCCGCCGCCCAGCGGCTGGTCACCAGATGGCGCCCGATCAGCCGGAACCAGCAGATCGCGGTCGCGGCGAGTCCGAGGGTCAGCACCAGCGCCCAGGTGACGGTGGGGCCGAAGAGCAGGGTCACCGGGGTCAGCGGCACGGAGAGCCCGAGCATCACCGTGTTCGCCATCAGATTGACGCCCTCGGGATAGCCCTGGAACGTCGTGAACAGCGGGTTGCGGAGATGGGTCACATTCTCGGCGGTGACCCGGAAGAACCACTCCCACTGGTTCTGGTCCTGGCCCGCGTCGCCGAGATAGCCCCGGTCGAGATCCGCCCACAGATCCTTGTAGAGGAGGAAGGAGGCGAGGACGAAGAGGAACGCGATCAGCAGATCGGTGCGGCGGGCCGTCCGGGCCCGCAGCCGCAGCAGCTCCAGCAGCACCCGGCCGTAGTCCAGCGGTCTGACCTTGGAGCCCTCCTGGTGCGACCAGCGCACCGGGACCTCGGTCACCGGCCAGTCCGCGCGCCGGAAGTGCCGCAGTATCTCGACATCGATGCCCCATCCGTCCAGCCGGGAGTCGGCGAACGCCGTGCGGGCCCGCTCCCCGTCGAAGAGCTTGAACCCGCACTGGGTGTCGTGGATGCCGGGGACCGCGACCGCGCGTATCAGCCCGTTGCCCATCCGGCCGAGCCACTCGCGCACCCGCCACTGGTGGACCGCGATCTCGGAGTCGGGGTGGGCTCGCGAGCCGATCGCCGCCGCCGTCTCCCCGTCCGCGAGCCGCCGGTCCAGCCGGTCCAGATCCTCTATCGGGGTCGCGAGATCGGCGTCCGTGACCAGGACCCGGTGGCCGTACGAGGCGAGGACTCCGCGCCGGAGCGCGTCCCCCTTGCCCCGGTTCGCCCCGCCCTCGGCCGCGATCACGTGGATACGCGGCTCCTCGGCCGCCGCCTCCCGGGCGACCTTCGCGGTGGCGTCGGTGGAGCCGTCGTCCACCACGATCAGTTCCCACTCGCCCCAGCGCTCCGGGTCCGCGCGCAGATACGCGCGGATCGCGTCCAGGGTGGGGCGCAGCCGGCTCTCCTCGTTGTACGCGGGGATGACCACGCTCAGATCGGTGCCGCCGCTCCGGCTGCCGGCCGTCAGTGGTCCGGAGACCCGTTCCATCTTCAACGCTCCAGCCGATCCGCCCAGGCGAGCGCCCGGTCATTGCAGAGAGAGACGACGGACCGCGCCGCGTCGAGGTCGCCGAGTGACACCGCGTCGACCAGCTCCTCGTGGCCGCTCCACAGCCACCGGCGCCGGTCGGCGTCGGCGCGCAGGTGGGGGACGGAGAAGACCCAGCTCTGCACCCTCAACTGGTGCAGGAAGCTGGAGATGTAGGTGTTGGCGACGATGGAGCCGAGCTCGTGCCAGAACCGGAGGTCGTACGCGATGTGAATGTCCAGGTCCCCGCCGCGGGCCGCGCGGGCGGCCTCCTCCGCCCGGCGGCGCACCGGCACCACGGCCTTGATCTGCACCCGGGTGCGGCCGATGCGCTCGGCGTGCCGGAGCACACCGTCGATGACCAGGGAGCGGGACTCGATCATGGCGCGGTAGTCGTCGACGGAGAACTGGTGGACCCTGAAGCCCCGGTGCTGGTCGGAGTCGAGCAGTCCTTGGGCGGACAGGTCCACCAGGGCCTCGCGGACCGGGGTCGCGGAGACCCCGTACTGCTCGGCGATCTGCTTGACCGTGAATTCCTGTCCGGGCAGCAGTCGCCCGGCCAGTACCTCGTCACGCAGCGCGTCCGCGATCTGCTGCCGCAGGGTACTGCGGGTGACAGCGGTACTCGCTGCGCGCGGGCCTGGGCCGGGGCCGGGCATCGATGGCTTCTCCTTCGCCGGGGGTCCCGGACACGATAGGCCAGACGGTACGGAACGGGTGAGGTGCAGGTGCGGGACATGGATGCGGACGGGACGTTCGAGGCGGCGACGGGGGACGGCCCGGCGGGGGCGGCCGGGGGCGAGGAGCGGGCGGCGGAGGTGCGGGCGGCGTGGGCGGGGCTGCTCCAGATCCGCGCGCTCACGGGGACCGGGGGGATGCCCGCGGCGTGGGAGCGGGGGCGGATGGTGTGGGCGGTGGGGCTGGCGCTGGAGGCCGGTGGGGTGGCGCCTGCGGCGGGCGGGGTGGGGTATCGGGTGCGGGGGGAGGGGGAGGGGGGGCTTGTGGTGGTGGAGTGGGTGGGGGTGGAGGAGGAGGAGGTGGGGTTGCGGGAGTGTGTGCGGGTGCTGCGGGAGGCGGGCTGGGAGGCCCTCCTCTACCGCGGCCCGCGCCGCAAGCGCTTCCTCGAGGTCGAACCGCCCACCCCGCCCCCGCCCGGCGCCTGAGGACGGCCCCTGTGCCACAGGACCCCGCATCCCGCGGGCCACGGTCGGGGGCCAGCCCCCGAACCCCCGCGCCTCAATCGCCGGCGGGGCTGGGTGGTGCTGCTCAATCGCCGGCGGGGCTGGGTGGTGCTGCTCAAGCGCCGGAGGGGCTGGGGGGTGCTGCTCAAGCGCCGGAGGGGCTTGGGGTGCTCAGGTCACCAGCGGGACTGGGGTGGTGCCGCTCAGTCTCCGGCGGGGCTGGGGCTGATCAGCCCGTCCGGCGGTTGAGGACCGGTCCCCGGGCGCAGGAGCCCGGGGTGTAGAGGCCCACGCGGGCGCGGCTCACCACGCGTTCCTCGCAGAGGGTGAAGCGGGACCGCAGCACCTCCCGCTTGACCTCCTCCCCGCGCACCGCGTCCAGCGGCTCCCCCTCCAGGTCCTGGACCACCACCACCCTCCCCTCGTGCCGCGCCAGCCGCTCGCGGATCACCCCGGGGGGCGCGTCGGTGCCGTACAGCGTGTGGGAGGCGCGCGGAGGGCTCCCCAGCGACAGGTCCGTCAGGCCGCGGAAGGCCCCCGGGTGGACCAGGGTCCAGGCGCGGCGGCGCATCGGGGTGAAGAGCAGCCCGTCCCCCGGCCGGGCCATCTCCGCCACCGCCCCCGCCACCGCCCCCACATCGTTCTTGCGGCTCTGCGGCGACCGCAGATACGGCCCGAACACCACCAGCGTCACCACCGCCGCCCCGGCGGTCGCCAGCGCGGCGGCCGGGGACCAGTGGCGGTCCAGTACCGCGCCCAGAAGCAGGGCGAGACCGATGACATGGAACAGCACATAGCGGTCCACGAAGAGCGGATGGACGCAGGAGACCGCGAGCAGCAGCCCCATCGGCAGCGCCAGCAGCGGCAGGGCCACCGCCCGCACCGCCGCGCCGCCCGGGGTGCGGGCGCAGCCCCACCCCACCAGCACCAGCGCGGCGTACGCCGCCACCTCGGCCGGGCCCGGCGGGCCGATCCAGTCGACCTGGGCGGCCTGGGTCGTGCTGAACAGCGCCAGCGGCGCCAGCACCACCACCACGGCCAGCGCGGCCGTCACCCAGCCGCGCGGCGGCCTGTGCCGCACCGTCACCGCGTGCGCCGGCAGCGCCAGCACCGCGAACTCGTGCAGCAGACAGGCCGCGAGCATCAGCGCCGCGTACGCCCCCCAGCGCCGCTCCAGCAGCCGCAGCGTCGCGAACGTCACCAGCGCGCACACCATCGCGTACGAGCGCCCCTCCTGCGCGTACCGCTGGACGACCGGCAGCAGCGGCAGGACGAGGCCGGCGAGCAGCCCCGCGCGCGGGCCCGCGAGGCGCCGGCCGAGCAGGGCGACCCCGGCGGCCGTCGCGCACATCGCCAGCACGGACGGCAGCCGCAGCGGCACGAGCCCGGGGTCCCGGACGGCGAAGACGGCGCGCATCAGGAGGTAGTACAGACCGTGCACGGCGTCCGCCGACCCGAGCGTCCGCCAGATGCCCGGCACGGTCCGCCGGGCCATCTCGTAGGTGACCGCCTCGTCCCCCCACAGGGTCCCCTCGCGCCCGATCCCCCAGACCCCGAGCACCAGCATCAGCGCGGCCGGGGCGAGGGCGACCGTACGGGCGGAGAGGCGCGGCGCCCGGAGCGGGGCACGGACACCGGGGGCGGGGGAGGGCCGGGGCGCGGTATCGATCACCAGGCGAGTCCATCGGCCGCCGGGCCGACGGGCGGGCCCCCACGCCGTGCCCGTCGATTCCTTTGCGGCCGATCACCCGGTGATCCGAACGCCTCTCAGACGGTGAAGCCGTCCGCCACCGTGAGGGCCGCGTCCAGGACCGCCAGTCCCTCCTCCGCCTCCGCCTCGCTGACGTTGCACGGCGGCACGGCGTGCGTACGGTTCATGTTGACGAAGGGCCAGAGCCCCCGCGCCCTGCACTCGGCGGCGAAGGCGGCCATCGGCGCGTTCGCCTCGCCCGTGGCGTTGTACGGGACCAGGGGCTCCCTGGTCTCCCGGTCGCGGACCAGGTCGAGCGCCCAGAAGACGCCCAGGCCGCGCACCTCGCCCACGCTCGGGTGCCGCTCGGCCAGTTCGCGCAGGCCCGGCCCGAGCACGGTCTCGCCGATGCGGGCGGCCTGCTCCACCACCCGCTCCTCGGCCATCACCCGGATCGTGGCCACGGCCGCGGCGCACGCCAGCGGGTGGCCGGAGTAGGTGAGCCCGCCGGGGTAGGGCCGGGTCTCGAAGGTCGCCGCGATCTCCGCCGAGATGGCGACCCCGCCGAGCGGCACATAGCCGGAGTTGACGCCCTTGGCGAAGGTGAGCAGATCGGGTACGACGCCGAAGTGCTCGGCCGCGAACCACTTCCCGGTGCGGCCGAAGCCGGCCATGACCTCGTCCAGCACGAAGACGATCCCGTACCGGTCGCACAGCTCCCGCACCCCGGCGAGGTATCCGGGCGGCGGGACCATGATCCCCGCCGTCCCCGGGATCGTCTCCAGCACGATCGCGGCGATGGTTCCCGGCCCCTCGAAGACGATGGTGTCCTCCAGGTGCTTCAGGGCGCGCTGCGCCTCCTCCGCCCCGGTTGTGGCGTGGAAGGGCGAGCGGTAGAGGAAGGGCGCCCAGAAGTGGACGACCCCGGAGGTGCCGTTGTCGGAGGGCCAGCGCCGGGGGTCGCCGGTGACATTGATCGCGGTGGCGGTTCCGCCGTGGTACGAGCGGTAGGCGGAGAGCACCTTGGGGCGGCCGGTGTGCAGCCGGGCCATCCGCACGGCGTTCTCGACGGCCTCGGCCCCGCCGTTGGTGAAGAAGATCTTGTCCAGGTCGCCGGGGGTGCGTTCGGCGATCAGCCGGGCCGCCTCGGAGCGGGCCTCCACGGCGAAGGCGGGCGCGAAGGTGGTGAGCCGCGCGGCCTGTTCCTGGACGGCGGCGACGACCTTCGGGTGCTGGTAGCCGATGTTGGTGAAGACGAGCCCGCTGGTGAAGTCGAGATAGCGGTTGCCCTCGTAGTCCCAGAAGTACGAGCCGTCGGCGCCCGCGACGGCGAGCGGGTCGATCAGCCCCTGGGCGGACCAGGAGTGGAAGACATGGGCGCGGTCCATGGCCTTCACGGCGGCACCGGCGGCCGGATCGGCGGTGGCGGCGGCGAGCGGGGTGGCGGCGGGCGGCTGCGCTGATGAGGTCATGCGGCCCAGCGTAGGGAGGCGCGGCGGGGGCCCGGCATCACCACCCTGTCTGCCGTACCCGGTCCCGCTGCGGCGTTCTGTCGCGCCGTCCGGGAATCGAACATTGACAGCCTACTGTCGTCATGACAGGCTGCTGTCATATTGGCGCCGGCGGAGGAGTACCCCATGAGCACCCCGAGGACCGTTCATCTCGCCGTCTACGACACCCTCGCCGACTGGGAGACCGGTTACGCCACCGCGCACCTCGCCCGGCACGGCTGGACCGTGCGCGCCGTGGGCCTCACCACCGACCCCGTCACCACCATGGGCGGGCTGCGCGTCCAGCCCGATGCCGCGCTCGACGGGCTGCGGCCCGAGGAGAGCGCGCTGCTGATCCTCCCCGGCGCGAGCGCCTGGGACACGGGCGACACCCTCGCCCCCTTCGCCGCCGCGGCCGGCGCCTTCCTCGGCGCGGGCACGCCCGTCGCCGCGATCTGCGGGGCCACCGCCGGACTGGCGCGCGCGGGGCTGCTCGACCGGCGCGACCACACCGGCGCCGTCTCCTCCTACCTCGCCGCCACCGGCTACGCGGGCGGCGACCGCTACCGCGAGGCCGACGCGGTCACCGACGGCGGGCTGATCACCGCGGGCCCCACCGAGCCCGTCGCCTTCGCCCGCGAGATCCTCGCCGCGCTGGGGGTGTACGAGGGCGAGAAGCTGGACGCCTGGTACCGCCTGTTCCACGACTCCGACGCCTCCGCGTTCGCGGTCCTCGAAGAAGCGTGAGCGGGCCCCTCATGGACAGCGCCGGACCTCCCGTGGACCGCGCCGGGCCCTCCGCGCACGGCGACGGACCTCCCGTGGACGGCGACGGACCGCCCCTGGACCGCGCCGGACCCTCCGCGCACGGCGACGGACCGCCCCTGGACCGCACCGGGCCCTCCGCGCACGGCGACGGACCGCCCCTGGACCGGCGGCGGCAGCAGGATCTCCTCACCCGCGCCGCCCTCGGCGTCTTCCGGCTGAACGGCCACTTCATCGCGGTCTCCGACCGGCTGGCGAAGGAGGCCGGGCTGACGGCGGCCTGGTGGCAGGTGCTCGGCGCGGTCAACCGCGCTCCCCAGCCGGTCGCCGCGATCGCCCGGACCATGGGCATCACCCGGCAGAGCGTCCAGCGGATCGCCGATCTGCTGGTCGAGCGGGGTCTCGCGGCCTACGAGCCCAACCCGGCGCACCGGCGCGCCAAACTCCTCCGCGCCACCGAGGAGGGAAGCGCCGCCATCCAGCGCCTCGACCCCGGCCACGCGGAGCTGGCCGCCCGGCTCGCCGGAGTGCTCGGCCCCGAGCGGTTCGCCGAGACCGTCCGCTTGCTGGAACAGCTCTCCCGGGCCCTGGCCACCGTCCAGGAGGAGTGAGAAGCGCACTATCCTCGACTCCCGTCCGCAGTGCTCGCGATCGGGGGAGGTACGCGGCGATGGATCAGCTCACATCCGGCGATCCACAGCGCATCGGCGGCTACCACCTGCTGGCCCGGCTCGGCGCCGGCGGGATGGGCCAGGTCTATCTGGCCCGCAGCGACCGGGGGCGCACGGTCGCGGTGAAGCTGATCCGGCGGGAGCTGGCCGGACAGGAGGAGTTCCGGGAGCGCTTCCGCCGGGAGGTGCGGGCGGCCCGGCGGGTGGGCGGCCGGTGGACCGCGCCGGTCCTGGACGCCGACACCGAGGCGCCCGTGCCCTGGGTCGCCACCGGCTATGTCGCCGGCCCCGCGCTGAACACCGTGGTCGCCCGGGGCCCGCTCCCCGAGCACTCGGTGCGCGTCCTCGGCTCGGGTCTGGCCCACGCGCTGGGCGAGATCCACGCCGCCGGACTCGTCCACCGCGATCTGAAGCCCTCCAATGTGCTGATCACCATCGACGGGCCGCGCGTCATCGACTTCGGCATCGCCCGCGCCCTGGACACCGACACCACCGGGGGACCCACCCGCGCGGGGTCGGTGATCGGCTCCCCCGGCTTCATGGCCCCGGAACAGGTGCTCGGCGATCCGGTCACGGCGGCCTGCGACATCTTCTGTCTGGGCGCGGTCCTGGTGTACGCGGCGACCGGACGGCACCCGTTCGGCCCGGGGGACAGCGGCCGGCACGCGGTGATGTACCGGATCGTGGAGCGGGAACCGGATCTGTCGGGGGTGCCCGAGGGGCTGACGGCGCTGGTACGGGAGTGTCTGCGCAAGGACCCGGGCCGGCGGCCGGCCCCGGCGGAGGTGCTGGAGCGCACCGGCGCCGGGGCCGCGGCCTCCGGGAGGTTCGACGAGCCGTGGCTGCCCGGTCCCCTCCTCGCCCAGCTGGGCCGGCACGCGGTGCGCCTGCTGGACACCGAGCAGCCCCCGCCGGAGGGCCGGGACGCCCGCACGGGCCCGCCGGAGGGCCGGAACGCGGACACGGCCCCGCCGGAGGGCTGGTACGCGCTCCCGGCCGAGCCGCCAGACCCCGCCCCGACCCGGCCCTATGCCCCGGGCCCCCCGATGCCGCCCCCGCCGGTACCGGCCGGCGAGCCCGGCTTCTGGGAGAACGGGCCCGGGTACGGCGGCACCCCGCCCTTCCCCGGCTCCGTCCCGGCCGCCCCGCGGCCCACCCGGCGCCGGGCCGCCGTGCTCGGCGCGTCCGCGCTGCTGACCGCCCTGGCCGTGAGCGCGGCCGTCTGGTACACCGCGCCCGGGGACCCGCCCCCGGCCTCCCCCGGGCCGGACCCCACCGCGTCCGCGTCCTCCGCCCCGCCCCGCGAGTCGCCGAAGCCGCCCAGCGCCGTACCGGAGGCGTATCTCGGCACCTGGCGGGCGACCTTCGACAACGCCGAGGGCACCCACACCCGCACCATGACCCTCGTCCAGGGCGCCCGGGGCAGCCGGGTCATGACGCTGACCGGCACCGGACCCTCGTACGAGTGCGGCTGGACCGCCACGCTCCGGGCGCCGGGGCCACCGCTGGAGCTGGGGCCGACCCGGGTGACATCGGGCGACGCCGCCACCTGCTCCCCCGGGCAGTGGAGCCGGCTGACGATGCCGGACGACAGCACGGTCGTCCGCGAGCTGGTGGGCTCGGCCGGCGACCCGCTCACCTACACCAGAACCGACTACTGAGCGGTGGGGCGGCCGCGGACCGGCTCGGTGTCCGGCCCGCCGGCGAGGGGTGCCCGGGGCGCTCGGCACGGGCGGCACCGCCGCCCGGAACCGTCCTAGACTGGCCGGACGGGCCGGCGCCGGACGGGAGAGCCGGCCGGAGAGCGGACGGAGCACCATGGCGCTGAGGATCACCAAGACACACGGCAGTCTGAACGACATCTTCGTCATCGACGGAGCCCCGTCCGACCACTTCGCGGAGGCGGACGTCGCCCGCGCCGTGCGACTGCTCTGCGACCGCCGGCTGGGCCTGGGCGGCGACGGTGTGTACTTCATCGCCGACAACGGCGACGGCAGCGCCGAGGCGTACTTCTTCAACCCCGACGGCTCCGCCTCCCTGCTCTGCGGCAATGGCATGCGCGGCGCCGGGCGGCTGCTGCTCGACCGGTACCAGGCCGAGACGGTGGAGCTGCGCACCGGGCCGCACACCTTCACCGTGCGCGCGGCCGAGACGACCCCGCACGGCGTGCGGCAGGTCTCCGTCGAGCTGCCCCCGGTGGACTTCGCCCCCGAGGAGCCGATCGTGGCGGGGTCCGCCGGAGCGCCGTTCGTGGACCGGTCGCTGCCCGCGTACCACCCGTCCCGGCGGTTCTCGGCGGTCGCCGTGCCCAACTCGCATCTGATCACGGTGCTCGGCGACGGCGGCGACGACGGCAGGGGCGGGGGCGGTGACGGCGACCGGTACGACGAGTCGGAGCTGATCGCCACCGGCAGCCGGGTCGCGGAGACCCCGGCCGCCTTCCCGATCGGGGCGAATGTCTCCTTCGTCCGGCCGCTGGGCGGCGGTGAGGTCTTCGTCCGCACCTTCGAGCGGGGCGCCGGGCTGACCCCGTCCTGCGGTTCGGGTGTCGCGGCCTCGCGCGCGGTGCTCTCCCGGCTGGGCCTGGTGGACCCCGGTGAGCCGGTCGTGGTGCGCAACCCGGGCGGGATCGCCCGCAGCTGGCTGCGGACCGACGGCCCGCGCTGGCAGCCGGTGCTGGAGGGCAACGGCACCATCGTCCACACCACCGAACTGGACCCGGCGGCGCTGCTCGGCGAGGGGCCCGTGGTGTACGAGACGCGGCTCGCGCCCGGTGAGGCGGCGGCCTTCGACGCGCTGAGCGGCGACAACCTCAAGGTGCTCCGGGAGGCCGGCGTCGAGACGGCGCTCTGACCCGGCGACCGCTCGCGGGAACCCGAGGGGCGGGCCGTCCTCCTGCGACGGCCCGCCCCTGGTTCCCCCGCCCCGGTCAGGGGGTCTTCTTGGTCACCTCCAGATCGGCGGTCGGCTCCTCGACCGTGCCGCCGGGAGTGCCGGTGGTGGACTCGTTGTTGGCGTCGACCGGGTCGCGGGTGGCGGAGTCGACGACGGCGGTGTTGCGGATGTCGGAGCCGTCCCCGGTGTAGTCCGGGTCGAGCTTCACCCGGAACACCCAGGTCACCGAGGCACCCGGCGCCAGAGTGGCCTGCGGGCCGCATTCGACCTGGTCGCCCGAGACGCACTCGTCGTCGGACGCGACAAAGGTCAGCGCGGACGGCAGGGTGTCGGTCACCCTGACCTCCTCGGCCTGCGAGGGGCCCCGGTTGGTGACGGTCACCCGGTAGTCGAAGGTCTCACCGGGGGCGACCGGAACGCTGGTCACCGGCCGCTTGACGACCGCCAGGTCGGCGGAGGGCGCGGCGACCTGGCCGCCGGGGACCGTCGCCGTGTCGGTGTCGTTCCCGCCGGCCGGGTCGATGTTGTCGGCGGTGACGCGGGCGGTGTTCAGCAGATCGCTGCCGTCGCCCTTGTACGCCGGGTCGATCCGGACCGTGAGGGTGTACTCGATGGTCTCGCCGACCCCGAGCGGGGCGGCCCGCCGGCAGGTGATCGCGAGGCCCGAGACCGTGCATCCGGCGGGTGACGAGGAGACATACGTCAGTCCGGGCGGCAGTTCGTCGGAGAGCCGCACATTGAGCGCGTCCGCCGACGGGCCGTTGTTGGTGACGCGGATGCGGTAGTCGAAGCTCTGGCCGGGGACCGGCGGGGTGGTGCCCACGGCCTCCTTGGTGACCGCGAGGTCCGCGTACGGCTGGTTGACCGCGCTGCCGGGCAGCCCGGCGGGCGGGCTGGTGTTGTTGCCGGGCACGGGGTCGGTGGTGTCCGATGCCGCGGTGGCCGTGTTGGCGATGTCGGAGCCGTCACCCCGGTAGTTCGGGTCGAGCCGGACCGTGAACCGCCAGGTCCTGGTGGCTCCGGGGGCGAGCACCGCCTGCGGCCCGCAGGAGACGTTCTGGCCGGTCGCCGTGCACCCGTCGGGCGAGGCGACAAAGGCCAGCGGGGTGGGCAGCGTGTCGGTGAGCCGGACCGCGAGGGCCTGCGAGGGGCCGTCGTTGGTGACGGTGACGGTGTACTCGAAGGTCTGGCCGGGGGAGATCGGTGTGGTGGTCGTCGGCCGCTTGATGGTCCAGATGTCGGCCTGCGGCCGGGTCACACCGCCGGGCGGCAGCACGGGCGGCGAGGTGTTGTCGGTGGGGTCGGGGTCCTCGGAGTCCGATGTGGAGGTCGCGGTGTTGCGGAGATCGGTGCCGTCGCCGCTGTAGGTCTCGCTGAGCCTCACCTTGAACGTCCAGGAGACCCGGGCGTCCGGCGGGAGCACCCCGAGCGGGCCGCAGGTGACCCGCTGGCCCGAGGCCACACAGGGGTCGGCGGAGGAGACGAAGGTGATCCCGGGCGGCAGATTGTCCGTCACCGAGACGTTCCGGGCGTCGGACGGTCCGGTGTTCCGGGTGGTGATCCGGTACTCGAACTCCTCGCCGGGCACGATGGGTCCGCTGCCGAGCGCGGCCTTCACGGTGTTCAGATCGGAGACCGGGTCGAAGGGCCCGTCCGGCGGCACCGGGTCGGTCTTGTTGTTGTCCGGGTCCGGGTCGACGGCCTCCGACGTGCCGGTGGCGGTGTTCCCGAGGTCGGTGCCGTCACCCCGGTAGGAGGGGGAGAGCTGGACCACGAAGGTCCAGGTCTTGACCTCGCCCACGCTGAGCTGCGGCTCGGGGCCGCAGGTCACGGTCCGCCCGGCGGCGGTGCAGCCGTCCACCGACGACACGAACTCCATGCCCTCCGGCAGGGTGTCCGTCGCGGTGACATCGCGCGCCACCGAGGGGCCGTTGTTCCGGGCGGTCAGGGTGTAGGTGACCAGACCGCCGGGCGGGACGGCGGCCCCGGAGCCCGGGGCGCGGGCGAGCCGGGTCACCACCCCGGCGGCGGAGGCGGAGGCGGCGGATGCCCAGGAGCCCGCGGAGGCGGAGAGCGGCACCGCGGCGGCCGGTCCGGCGTGTCCGGCGGCCTGCCGGGCGTGCCCGGCGGCCTGTCCCGCGTGCCCGGCGGCCTGTCCCGCGAGCCCGGCGGCCTGCCGGGCCTGTACGGCAGCCGGCCCCGCGAGCCCGGCGGACGGTCCGGCGTGTCCGGCGGCCCGTACCGTGCCGGAGCACAGCGACACCGCGCAGACCAGGGCGGCGACCACCGCCCCGGCCCCCGGGAGCCGGCGTCTTCTCGATCTCATCTCGCATCGATTCCGTTCGTGAATCCGGAGCCGTCCATCCGCTGTGCGGCTCACGAGCCCTTCGGATGGACGGCCGTGGGTCAGCCGGTCCGCTTGGTGAGGACCAGATCGGCGGTGGGTGCGGTCACCCGCCCGCCGGGCGGCCCCGACGTACCGCTGTTGTTCGCCTCGTTGGGGTCGTCGGTGTCCGAGGCGGCCACGGCGGTGTTGCGGAGCGTGGTGCCGTCCCCGGAGTACGCCGGGTCGAGCCGCACCCGGAAGGTCCAGGTGGCCGAGGAGCGGACGGCCAGGGCCGCGACGGGGCCGCAGCTCACGGTCCGGCCGGAGGCCGTGCAGCCGTCCGGCGACGAGACCAGGGCCAGCGCGGTCGGCAGCACATCGGTGATCCTGACCCCGCGGGCCGTGGACGGGCCGTCGTTGGTCACGGTGACCCGGTAGTCGAAGGTCTGGCCGGGTGCCACGGGGGTGGCGGTCACGGTCTGTTTGGCGGTGCGCACATCCGCCACCGGCCGGGTCACCCCGCCGGGTGGCGGGGCGGCGGCGCTGGTGTTGTTGGCGGGCACGGGGTCGGTGACGTCGTGGGTGACGGTGGCGACATTGCGCAGATCGCCGCCGTCGCCGGTGTAGCCCGGGTCGAGCCGGACCCGGAAGGTCCAGGAGAGGGACTGGTTCGCGGCGAGGGTGCGGGCCGCCGGACAGCTCACGGCCGCGCCGCTCGCCGTGCAGCCGTCGGCCGATGAGACAAAGGTGAGACCGGCCGGGAGGGTGTCGGTCATCCGCACATTGGCGGTGTCCGACGGCCCGTTGTTCCGCGCCGTGATCCGGTAGTCGAAGGTCTGCCCCGGGCTGACCGGGCCGCTGCCGACACCGCTCTTGAGCGCGGCCACATCCGCCCGCGCGGTCACCGTGGTGGTGGCGCTCGCGGTGTTGTTGGTGGTGTCGGTGTCGGAGCGGTCGGCGGGCGCGGTGACGGTCGCGGTGTTGGTGAGGGTGGCGGGCTGGGCGGGCGCGGTGCCGGTGATGGTGTAGGTCGCGGAGCCGCTCCGCAGCAGATCGACCGTGGTGATGAGGGTGTTGCCGCTGCCCGACGGCTGTCCGCAGGCGCTGCCCGCGGTGGCCGTGCAGGTCCAGGTCACCCCCGTGAGCCCGGGGACGGTGTCCTGCACATACGCGCCCATGACGTCGTTGTCGTCGCTGTTGGAGACCCTGACGGTGTACGTCACCCGGCCGCCGGCCGCCGGGACGGTGGCGGGGCTGCCGGTCTTGGTGACCGAGAGATCGGCCGGGACATTGATCTTCAGATCGCCGATCTCGTGGATATTGGTGGCGCCTCCGGTGCCGCCGGAGAAACCGACCTTGAGGGTGGCGGGCAGGGCCGGCTGACCGGCGATGGTGGTCACGTCGTAGTCGGTGACGATCTCGTTCAGCGCGGTGCCGGGCCCGGTGTCCGACCAGATCGACACCAGCAGCCGGCCGCCGCGGGGCACCACGGTGACCCGTACGGTGCGGTAGTCGCCGCGCCCCCGGGTCTCCACGGTGCCGCCGGGGCCGTCGACGGAGGTGCCGAAGCGGTAGCCGGTGGTGCCGCTGCCGCCGCCGCGCAGCACGATCTTGTTGGCCTGGGTGCCGGGCCCGCCGTTGCCGACGGCGGTGGAGGAGAAGTTGCCGAACTCGTCGATCCCGATGCCCAGGAAGGCGCCGGGCACCCCGGACCGGTTGCAGGGCGGGCCGCCGCCGCAGGCGTAGCCGAGGCTGCCGCCGGGGGCGCCGGTGCCGTTCGGCGCGGCGCCGTTGGCCAGGAAGAAGGCGAGGCCGTCACCGCGCTTGCCGTCGAAGGGGGTGCCGCCGTAGGTGGCGTAGGTGAACTCGGCGACGATGCCGAGCCCGGTGGAGAAGGAGTCGTTCATCTCCCAGCCGCCGGCCTGGCCGCCCGCCGCGCTGGTCAGCCGCAGCCAGCCGCCGCTCTGGTAGCTCGCGGTGCCGGTGAGCGTGCCCAGATTCCCGGCCGGCCCGTCGAAGGGCTCGTGCACGGGGAAGCTGAGCGCGCGGGGGGCCTGCTGCCGCTGTACGGGGGTGGTGCGGGCGCGGTCGTCGCCGCGTGCCCCGTCCCGCGCGGTGGCGTGCTGGGGCACCGGACCGAGCAGTGTCGCGCACAGGGCGGCCAGGACGGCCAGGGCGGTGCGGCGGAGGGCCGTGCGCCGGAGGATTCTCATGTCGGCGGGGCCTCTCAGCGCTCGATGCGGCGGCCGAGCACCACGAGGGCGCAGCCGGCGGCCAGGGTCAGCCCGGCGGACCACGGCAGCCAGCCGGGCACCTCACGGCCGGTGTCGGGGAGCTGCGGGCCGCCCGGGTGCGGCTCGCCCGGGTGCGGCTTTCCGGGGTGCGGCTTTCCGGGGTCGGTGGGGCGGGGCGGGTGGGTCGGCGGATGCGTCGGCCGGTGCGGGTGGACGACGAACAGCGGGCCGCCGTCGGGGCCGGTGGTGCCGGAGGGGTTGCTGTTGTTGCCCGGCACCGGGTCCCGGGTCACGGAGGTGACGGACGCGATGTTGTCGATCTCCCGAACGCGCCCCCCGCCGTGCCCGCCGCCGCCATGGCCACCGCCGCCATGGCCACCGCTGTCCCCGCCGCCGTACCGGGGTGCGCTCTCGCGCACCTGGACGACGATCCGGTGGGTCACGGACTGCCCGGCCGGCAACGGGCCGGGGACCGGGCAGACCACCCGCTGCGCCGAGCCGGCGGCGAGCCGGCAGTCGGGCGATGAGACGAAGCGCAGCAGCTCCGGCAGCGGGTCGGTGACCTGGACGCCCCGGGCGGCGGAGGGCCCGAGGTTGTGGACGGTGATCCGGTACGTGAAGGTCTGGCCGGGGGTGACCCGGCGGCTGCCCGGCGGCAGCTCGGCGGTCTTGCGGAGGGAGAGATCGGCGCTGCCCGCCCCGGGCGGCACGGGGAGCCCGGTGAGGGTGTCCGTGTTGTTGCCGGGGTCGGGGTCGGCGGTCTGGGAGGTGACGGCGACCACATTGGTGATGTCGGTGCCGTCACCGGTGTAGTCGGGCGCCAGGGCGACATGGATCAGCCAGCTGTGAGAGCGGCCCACCGCGAGGGTGGCCAGCGGTCCGCAGGTGATCGTCCGCCCCTGTGCCGTACAGCCGTCCGGCGAGGAGACGAAGACCAGCGCCCGGGGCAGTTCGTCGGTCACGACGACGTCCACGGCCCGGGAGGGGCCGTGGTTGACGGCGGTGACCCGGTAGACGTAGGTCCCGTCGGCGGGGGCCGGGGCCGGGGCGCCGGCGGTGAGCCGCTCAGCGGTGGGGACGGCCGGAGGGGTGGACGGGGGAGCGGTGGACGGGGCCCGGGCGGTGAACTCCGTACGGAGGGCCAGATCGGCTCCCGGGCCCGCCGCGCCGCCGGCCGACGGGGACCCGGAGGAGACGGGGGCGGGGGCCGCCGGGCCGCCGGACCCGGCGCCGGGCGAGGCCGCCGGGGTGAGCGGCGCCGGGGTGAGCGGCGCACCGCCCGGCCCCTCCACCGCGTGCGCTCCGCCGGCCGGCCCCGCCGCCAGGACGCCGGCTCCCAGCACACAGCAGACCGCGATGGACCCGCTGACGCGGCGGAGTGCCCGCGCGGGCAGGCCGTGGATGCTTCTCATGCGGGATGCCCTCCGTGCTCGCCGGTCGATGATTCGCCGACACCACCCCTCCCCGAAGCCCTGTGAATTATCTGATAACCACTCAGAATTCGCCGTAATGCAGTAACCGTGAGTAATCGTCCCGGTGCGCGAAAAGGCCCGGCCCGGGGGTCGCCCGGGCCGGGCCTCTCCGCTCGCGGCCGTCAGCCGGCGGGACCTACAGGAACGAGTTGATCTCGATCGTCTCGGTACGGCCGGGGCCGACCCCGATCGCCGAGATCGGCGCTCCCGACATCTCCTCCAGCGCCTTCACGTACGCCTGCGCGTTCTTCGGCAGATCGTCGAAGGTCTTGGCCTTGGTGATGTCCTCGGACCAGCCCGGCAGCATCTCGTAGACCGGCTTGGCGTGGTGGAAGTCGGTCTGCGAGTAGGGCAGCTCCTCCACCCGCCGGCCGTCGATCTCGTACGCCACGCAGACCGGGATCTGCTCCCAGCCGGTGAGCACGTCGAGCTTGGTGAGGAAGAAGTCCGTCAGACCGTTGACCCGGGTCGCGTAGCGGGCGATCACCGCGTCGAACCAGCCGCAGCGCCGGTCGCGGCCGGTGGTCACACCGCGCTCGCCGCCGATGCGGCGCAGCGCCTCGCCGTCCTCGTCGAACAGCTCCGTCGGGAACGGACCGGCACCGACGCGGGTGGTGTAGGCCTTGAGGATGCCGATGACCCGGCTGATCTTCGTCGGCCCCACGCCCGCACCCGTGCACGCCCCGCCCGCGGTCGGGTTGGAGGAGGTGACGAAGGGGTACGTGCCGTGGTCCACGTCCAGCAGCGTGCCCTGGCCGCCCTCGAAGAGGACGACCTTGCCGGCGTCGATGGCGTCGTTGAGGATCAGTGTGGTGTCGGCGACATAGGGCCGCAGCTGCTCCGCGTACTGGAGCATCTCCTCCACGATCCGGCCGGACTCGATGGCGCGGCGGTTGAAGACCTTGGCGAGGAGCTGGTTCTTGGACTCCAGCGCCGCGTCGACCTTCTGCACGAGGATCGACTCGTCGTAGAGGTCCTGGACGCGGATGCCCACGCGGTTGATCTTGTCCGCGTACGTCGGGCCGATGCCGCGGCCCGTCGTACCGATCTTGCGCGTTCCGAGGAACCGTTCCGTCACCTTGTCGAGCGTGACGTTGTACGGGGTGATGAGATGGGCGTTTCCGCTGATCAGCAGCTTGGACGTGTCCACGCCGCGGTCATTGAGCCCGCTCAGCTCGGAGAGCAGGACGGCCGGGTCGACCACGACTCCATTGCCGATCACCGGGGTGCACCCCGGCGAGAGAATTCCGGAAGGGAGCAGATGCAGCGCGTACTTCTGGTCGCCCACGACGACCGTGTGGCCGGCATTGTTGCCGCCCTGGTAACGCACCACATAGTCCACTGAACCACCGAGCAGGTCGGTGGCCTTTCCCTTGCCCTCGTCACCCCACTGAGCACCGAGCAGCACAAGTGCGGGCACAGGCGTACACCCCTTCCGGGCGGGGCATGTCCAAGGTCAGGGGGCGTGAGCCGTGCCTGAGTCCGCGGACCGGTTGCCCCGGAATAGACGAAGCCCCTGGCGCAATAGCGCAAGGGGCTCTTGCACAAAGATGCTACCCGAGGAAGGACCGAGGTGTCGGCTCACGACCAGCTGCTGGTGGTCATCGACCCGGTCGCCCGCCGAAGTGACGGCGAGTCCGTTCGGATCGCGAAGGATGTGCTGTGCGGCGGCTCGGAGGCGAAAATCTGCCTTCCGGAGGGTCCCGAGGAGTTCGCGCGGGCCCTGGCCCGCAGGGGTTCCAGACGGCCGGTGGTGGTGGGCGACGACCGGGCGCTGCTGCGGGCGGTGGCGCTGCTGCACCGGGACCGCTGGCTCGGGGACGGCGCGCTCGCCCTGGTCCCGGTGGGCCCCGTGGTGGAGCTGGCGCACTCCCTGGGGGTGCCCCGGGGGGCGGTCGCGGCGGCCAGGGCGGTGCTGGACGGGGCGGTGCGGCGGCTGGATCTGCTGGTGGACGAGAGCGACGGGGTGGTGGTGGGGGATCTCACGATCCCCCACGCGCCCGTGTCCGGGGGCGCGGCGGGGGTCTGGGGGGCCTGCCGGCTGCTGGTGCGGTCCCTGGCGCGCCCGGCGCCCGCGGTGCTGCCCGCGGCCCGCTCGCACCGGCACCGGCTGCGGGTGGAGGCGGACGGGGTGCTGCTGGCGGATCTGGACCGGGAGGTGGAAGGGGTGACGGTGCGGGCGGTGGGGGGCCGGGCGGAGGTGGTGGTGCGGCCGGGGGGTGCGGAGCGCCTGACGGCGAAGGCGCTGTCGGTGACCGTGTCGGGCCCGGATTTCCGCTACCGCGCGGACACCCTGATCACGGGCCCGGTCCGCACCCGCACCTGGACCCTCCGAGCCGGAGCCTGGGGCCTGACCCTCCCACCCCCCTGACCCACCCACCTGAAGGCGCCCCCCGCCCCTCCGGCGGGCCGAGGCACGAAAACCAGCCCCTCCGGGGGCACCCGTGGCGCGGGGGCCGTCCTCACACTCCCCGAGCTGCCTCTGGGAGGTACCCCCGGACGGGCCGGGCGGTACGGGTGAGCGGGGCCCTCGGGGCTACAGCTCCACCAGGAGCTGGTCCACACCGCGGATCACATACCCGGGGCTCCACCCCGGCTCCCCCACCAACCTCATCCCCGGCGCCTCCCGCAACAGCTCCCCGAAGGACGCCGCCAGCTCGATCCGCGCCAGCGGCGCCCCCAGGCAGAAGTGGATGCCCGCGCCGAAGGTGATGTGCGGGTTGTCGCGGCGGGCCAGGTCCAGCACGTCCGGGTCGTCGAACCGGGCGGGGTCGCGGTTGGCCGAGCCGAAGAGGAGCGCCAGCTCCGACCCGCGCGGGATCACCGTCCCGCCGATCTCGATGTCGTCCAGCACCCAGCGCTCGAACATCTGGAGCGGGGTGTCGTACCGCATCAGCTCCTCCACCGCCGTGGGCAGCAGCGAGTGGTCCGCCCGCAGCTCCGCCAGCCGCTCCGGGTGGCGGAAGAGCGTCCACCACCCGTTGGCGGTGGTGTTGACGGTCGCCTCGTGACCCGCGTTCAGCAGCAGCACACAGGTGGAGACCATCTCCTGCTCGCTGAGCCGGTCGCCCTCGTCGTGCGCGGCGATCAGCGCCGAGATCAGATCCCCGCCCGGCTCGCTCCGGCGCTCGGCGATCAGCCCCCGCAGATACCCGGAGAACTCCCGCGACGCCCGCACCGCCCGGCGCGCCGTCTCCTCCGACGGGTTCAGCTCGAACATCCCGCAGATATCGGCCGACCAGGGCCGGAGCAGCCCCCGGTCCCCCGGCGGAATCCCCAGCATCTCCGCGATCACCGCCACCGGCAGCGGCTCGGCGACATCCGCGAGCAGATCGCCGCCGCCCGCCTTCCGCACCCCGGCCACCAGCTCCGCCGCCAGCCGGCGCACGGTCGGCTCCAGCGCTGCCACCGTCCTCGGGGTGAAGGCCCTGGTCACCAGCCGGCGAATCCGGGTGTGGTCCGGGGCCTCCAGATCGAGGATGCCGTGGTCGTTGAGCGTGTGGAACGGCTCGTGCTCGGCGGGCGGGGGCGTGCGCCCGAACTCCTCGTGGGTGAACCGGTGCAGATAGGTCCGCCCGAGCCTGCGGTCCCGCAGCAGCGCGGAGACGTCCTCGTAGTGCGGAATGAGCCACTGCCGGGTGGGCTCGAACCAGTGCGCCCGGCCGGTCGCCCGCAGCCGCTCGTACGCGGGGTACGGATCGGCGACGAAAGCGGGCGACCACGGCTCGAAAAGTGCGTCCATAAACGGACGTTAACCCCATCCCACAGCCGGTGACCAGAGCTGTGGACAAAGCTCAACCGGCCCGTGACCAGCACGGAAGGCAGCCGGACGCTATCCGGGGGTGACCAGCCCCGCCTCGTACGCGAAGACCGCGGCCTGGGTGCGGTCCCGCAGCCCCAGCTTCACCAGGACCCGGCTCACATGGGTCTTGATGGTGGACTCCGCGACCACCAGATGCGCGGCGATCTCCGCGTTCGACAGGCCCTGCGCGATCAGCGCCAGCACCTCGGTCTCGCGCTCGGTCAGCTCCCCTATCCGGGAGAGCGACGACACCCGCGGATTCTGGGACAGCTTGGAGAACTCCGTGATCAGCCGGCGGGTCACGGTCGGCGCGAGCAGCGCCTCGCCCGCCGCCACCACCCGTACCCCCTCGGCCAGCTGCCGCGCCGACGCGTCCTTGAGCAGAAACCCCGAGGCCCCGGCCCGCAGCGCCTGGTAGACGTACTCGTCCAGATCGAAGGTGGTCAGCACCAGCACCCTGGACGCGGCGTGGGCGGCGACGATCTCCCGGGTGGCCTCGATGCCGTTCAGCTCCGGCATCCGGATGTCCATCAGGACCACGTCCGGCGCCAGCTCGGCGACCCTGGCCACCGCCTCCCGCCCGTTCACCGCCTCGCCGACGACCTCGATGTCCGGCATCGCGTTCAGCAGCACGGAGAAGCCCTCGCGGACCATCATCTGATCGTCCACGATCAGCACCCTGATGGTCATACCGGCTCCTCGGCGACGGGGGCGTCCAGGGCGACGGGCAGGAACGCGGCCACTTCCCAGCCACCGTCCTCCATGGCCCCCGCGGTCATCTCCCCGCCCAGCATCGACACCCGCTCCCGCATCCCGGTGATTCCGTGCCCCGCCCCCGGCGATGGCTTGACCAGGCCCTTCGGCGCGGTGTTCACGATCCGCAGGCCGAGCCCACCGAGAACGTAACCGATCTCGACCCTGGCCGACGAGCCCGGGGCGTGCCGCAGCGCGTTGCTCAGCGCCTCCTGGATGATCCTGTACGCGGAGAGCTCCACCCCCTGCGGAAGCGGGCGCACCGCCCCGGTGACCGCCTTCTCCACCTCCAGGCCGGCCTCCCGCACATTGCCCAGGAGCCGGTCCAGGTCGCCGAGCACCGGCTGCGGGGCGTCGGGGGCCTCGTAGTCCTCCGCCCGGACGACCCCGAGGATGCGGCGGAGTTCGGTGAGCGCGGCGACGGCGTTCTCCCGGATGGTGACGAACGCCTTCTCCAGCTCGGGCGGCGGGTTCTCCACCCGGTAGGGGGCGGCCTCCGCCTGGATGGCGACCACCGACATGTGGTGGGCGACCACGTCGTGCAGTTCGCGGGCGATGGTGGTGCGCTCCTCCAGCAGGGTCCGGCGGTCGCGTTCGACGGCGGTCACCGACTGCTGCGCCGCGACCTCCTGCCGGGCCTCCCTGCGCACGTACACCACGGTCGTCACCAGCAGGGCCAGCAGGGAGACGAAGAGCATGTGCGGGCTGTTGCCGCCGCTCTCGTCCCCGGCGAACTCGGCCAGCATCGCGTAGACGGCGGTCGCCGTCCACATCCAGACGGAGGTGCGCGGCCGGGTCCGCAGGGCCACCACCGTCAGCACCACCAGATGCGCGAACAGGCCGGCCCCGGTCCAGGGCCACAGGCCCGCGTCCGGGAGGAGCACACTGATGACGGGGGTGGAGGCCAGCGACGCCCAGAACGCCCCGACCGGCCGGACGAGCGTCATCGCCACGGTGGCGGCGGAGATCACGCCGGCCACGAGCGCGACACTGCCGCCGAAGTTGAACGCGAGCGACGCCATCAGCACGGCGAAGGAGATGCCGGCCACCACGGCATGGGGGAGCCAGCCGGCGTACGACCGTATCCGGGCCGGGAGCCGGCGGGTCACCGGTCCGTCGGTGCTCATCCGGGGGAGCGGGCGGTAGGCGAAGGCGTCATGGAAGAGTTCCTGGCGGAGGCCGGCGAGGGCGCCGATCGCCAGGCGGTACTCGGGGCTGCGGGTCTTCTCGGTCACGTACAGAACGGTAGGCGGCCGGACGGACGCGGTCGTCAGCATCTCTGCCGATCCCGCCGCGTCCGTCCTGAGGACTACCGGGGGGCGGTACGGGGTCCACGGGAGGACCCCGCACAGCCAGGGCGTACGAGGGATCAGCCGGCGCCGGCGGCCCGGAACGCGTCCGCGTGCTCCCGGGCCCAGTCGGCGAAGGTCCGCGCCGGGCGGCCGGTGACCTCGGCGACGGTGTCGACGGGGGTACGGCCGACGGGCGGGGTGTCCCGGTAGACCGAGAGCAGGAACCCGATGACGTCGTCGGTGTGCCCGGCCTCCCGCCAGCGGGCGACGGCCTCCTCCTCGGTCAGCTCCACCAGCCGGATCTCCCGGCCGCGCGCGGACGCCAGGGTCTCCGTCTTGTCACCGATCGTCAGCGCCCGCGGACCGGTGATGACGTACTCCCGGCCGCCGTGGCCGTCCTCGGAGAGGGCCACGGCGGCGACCGCGCCGATGTCGCCCTCGTGGACCATGGCGCTGAGCCGGTCCGTGAACGGCTCGCGGACCTCGTCGGCGGTGCGGACGGAGTCGGCCCACTCCAGGGCGTTCGCCATGAACTCCACCGGCATGAGCACGGTCCACGGCAGCGGCCCGGACCGGACCGCGTCCTCCAGCGGGGTGGGCCCGCCGCCGTGCAGCACGGTGACCCGCCGCACCCCGGCGGCCCGGGCCGCCTCCAGGATGCGGGGGCCGGTCTCCAGCGGGGTGAAGAAGCCGTCCCCGAAGGTGATCAGATGGAGCCCGGTGACACCCTCCAGCGCCCCGGCCAGGCTCCCGGGGCCGGTGAGATCCCCGCGGACCACCTCCACATCGGCGGGGAAGTCCACGGTGGCGGGGTCACGGGTGGTGAGGGCGCGGACGGGGAGGCCGCGGTCGAGCAGCTCCCGGACGATCTGGCGGCCGACGGTGCCGGTGGCTCCGGTGACGAGATGAGTCATGGGGCAACCGTAGGGACCATTGCGGACAGTTTCGGTCCGCGATACCGCCCCGGTGCGCCCGCGCTCTTCTGCGGAGCTGCTCCCTGGGGGTGGCCCAGGACGGGCTGGGGGTGCTCACCCCGTCCGGAGAGCCGGGGCACGCATTCCAGCCCTCCGTCGGTTGAGCCGCACCACCCCAGCCCCTCCGGCGACCTCAGCAACCCCGGCCTCCGTCGGTTGAGCCGCACCACCCCAGCCCCCGCTGGGGACCTGGGTAACCCCAGCCCCTCCGGCGACCTGAGCGCCCCAAGCCCCTCCGGCGATTGAGGAGCGGGGGTTCGGGGGGCGGGCCCCCCCCGGGGCCCCCGCGTTGGGGGGTGCTGTGGGACAGGGTCCGTC